>CANFCB010000010.1 GCA_947445025.1 Myxococcales bacterium | reverse complement strand
CCGATGGCAAGGCAACCATACTTACACTGGTATTGCCAGCGAAGGGGAATATTGTACCCATTTTTAAATTTGATTCGCAAATGAAACGATATGCGGTTACCGAGGATGAACTCGAAGACGCTTCCTTTCAAAAGCAAATCAAACAAACCGCAGCGTCAATAAATATGGTGCAGACACAAATAGGTTCGCAGCGTGGTTTGGCATTCGTTGATGGATCGCTGGTTGGTGTTGAAGCTGAAAGTACGGCCAATGAATTAGGATTGCAGGCCGGCGATCGTCTTATATCTCTCGATGGTAAACCGGTATCTGCTTGGGTGGAAGTTTACAGGGCATTTGAGCAAGCGCCAGATGACCATCATGTGGCAGCAATTGTACGAGGTGACACGTATTTTTTAGCAACGTTTCGTTTAAAAGCTGCTTCAGCGAGTGATTCTCAATTTGCCCCACCAGCAGGCAAAGTATTTGGGGAGCAAATGACTCAAGCTTATGCTGAGGGCCCAGTGGCGGTTCGCCAAGTTGGCGTTTTTGAAGCATTGCGTAGATCACTAGAACGCACTGGCGATTTGATTGTGATGACTTTGAAATCTTTGTGGATGTTGCTTAGTTTTCAAGTGCCAGTTTCTGAGTTGGGTGGACCGATCATGATTTTTGGTGTGGCCGGGCAGGCTGCGGCGCAGGGAATTGCTTTTTATATCTATGTGATGTCGCTGGTCAGCGTGAATTTAGGTTTGCTCAATCTGTTGCCGATTCCAGTGTTGGATGGTGGGCATTTGCTTATGTTTGGGATTGAAGCAGTGCAGCGTCGGCCCTTGAGTTTGAAGACTCGGCAATTGGCTATGCAAATAGGCATGATGTTTATTTTAGCTTTGACTGCAGTGGCTTTGTTTAACGATTTCTCCCGGCTGTTTGATACAGCTGGATAAATCTAGTGATCTAGTATTCGCCAATAATAACTCCTGACCGATAATACTACTATCTAAGTTGCAGGAGTTGCCTATGCCAAATCCCATCGGTGGAATTTCTTTAAGAAGCGTTCCCTCTCCCGGTGTTGTCATGCCAGCACCGGCTGGCATCCAGTATGACGACGACCAATTCCTGGCTACCTGGGGGACATTTGCTTTTGATAATCAGCTTAAGAATAATGAAAGAGCAAGAAGCATCTCAGCTGCCATCTTCTCACTTGTTTTACCGTTGACGCGGGGGGCTTGTTCGATTGAAGATAGGCTGGCTTATCTCTCGTTGGAAATTAATAGTAGCTCTGAGCGTGATAAAAAAAGAAAAATGGAAGACTTGATGGCACTTGCAAAACACAAGGCTGAGCTGCAAAAAAGGGAAAATACTTTTGTGAATGAAGAGCGAATTAAGAGTGAACAAAATGCTTTCGCTGCCCGTGAACAAAATATGAATAACGCGCTACAACAAATAGGTCAGTACACTTCGCAAGAAATACAAATATTGAGTGGTTTAACCAGTGGCCAGCACGAGGCTATCATGAATTCGCTGCGACAAACTTGAATATAAACTGGTCTGTTGACAAAATATTGGCATTGCAGTTTTAGATATATTTTGCTTCGGTCAGCCACTGCAGTGTGGGAGCTAGCGTTTGCGTCGCGTCGCGAAAATGAATGCCTAGCTCCGCGCGCGCTTTTTGATTATCCATGAACCAATAAAGCGTGGCATAGGGGACGACTTTAGGATTGATGGGAAAAGGTAATCGCAAGCTATCTGCAACTGATGCTGCTGACGAAAGTAACCAGTTGGGAATGCGTAGTACTTTTTTGTTTTTACCTAAAATCTTGAGCGTTAGAAGCGCCAGGTCTTCGACAGCCAGGTTATCACCGCCTAAGATATAGCGTTCGCCGCTGCGGCCTTTTTTGAGTGCAGCAATAATACCATCGGCAACATCATCGACGTAAACAATGCTGGTTCCACCTTTGCAGACAAGCACTGGAGAGCTTTTAGCAAAATCTACCAAGTTTCCGGCAGTGTTCAAACTGGTGTCATGGGGGCCATAAACCTCGGCGGGGTTAACAATAATAACCGGACAGCCCTGTCGATGGGCCTCAAGACATAGCTTCTCGACGGTGATTTTTGCTTTAGCGTAGACGTATTTATCTAAATTGAGTGTACATAGACTTTTTTCATTTTGCACGATGGGCGTTTTGCTTCCATTGACAGCGGCGACACTGCTGACAAAAATAGTGCGCAGATTTCCTGAAACTTTTGCAGCTTGCAAAACATTTTGACTGCCAGAAACAACAACGTCATGCATAAGCGGCGAGCAGATATCATTCCAACTTGATAAACTTGCCAAGTGAATTACCGCGTCGCAATCTTTCATGCCTGTGAGCAAAGAGGTTTTATCGCGCACGTCGCCTAGGGTTTTTTCAAAATCCAGATTTTTGATGCGGGATAGATCACTACTGGATCGCAGTAAGCATTTGACCTGGTGCTTTTGCTCTAGCAATTTTCTAACCACGACAGAACCAATGAATCCATTTGCTCCGGTTACAAAGATGCGCATGCTTTCATTTCCTTGCTTAAAATTTCTACTGTGTGTCTGATTTGACTGTCGCTATGACAGGATGTCATAAAAAATCGCAAGCGTGACAGATGATCTTCGACGGCAGGATAAATAATTGGCAAAACATTAATACCAGATTGCACCAGTTTTTCTGATACTAAAAGTGCTTTTATTGAGTTGCCAATTATAATGGGGATGATGGGGGAGTCGGCACTTAGGCCCATGTCTAATTGGTTTTGTTTACACAGGCTCAAAAAAAGTTTGGAATTATTTTTCAGTTTTTGCACGCGCTCTGGTTCTTTTTCTAAGATCTCCAGCGATTTTAATGAGGCTGCGGCATTGGGTGGCGATAACCCAACGCTATACACAAAGCCTGGTGAACTATAACGCAGATATTCCACCACAGCTTTACAGCCAGCGATATAGCCTCCGCAGCTGGCAAAAGATTTGCTCAAGGTGCCCATCCACAAATCAACGTCTTTGGGTGAAACGTGCGCGTGTTCGGCGAGTCCTCTACCGGTTTTTCCAAGTACGCCAATGGAATGCGCTTCGTCGACCATTAAGAAAGCCTGGTGACGTTGCTTGATTTCAATATATTTTGCCAGGTCGGGGATATCGCCATCCATGCTGTAAATACCTTCAATGACGATGAGCACGCGTTTATATTGATGTCGATGTTGGGCTAAAATACGATCGAGACTTTGCCAATCATTGTGCGGAAAGGGCATTGATTTCGCTTTGGATAATTGACATCCCAACAAAATACTATTGTGGCTCAAAGAGTCATGCACAATTAAGTCACCTTGCTCGAAGAGGTGGCCAATGGTGCTCACATTGGTGCCATGGCCACTGACATAAACGATAGCATCTTCCACACCGATCCATTGTGCAATTTTTTTCTCTAAGGCGACGTGCAATGGCCTTTCCCCAGAAACTAAACGGCTGGCTGAGACGCTGGTACCGTAGGTATCAATGGCGTCTTTTGCCGCTGCAGAGACTTCAGGGTGTCCAGCCATACCAATATAATTGTAGTTGGAAAAGTTAATAAGGCTGTGACCGTGCACGGTTGTGGTGTCGCGCACCAAACCTTCGTGTTCGGTGAAGTAGGGATTTTTGATACCCATCATTTCTAAATTTTCAAATTGCGCTTTTAAGGCCAAGTAGCCCGGGAGTTGATCGAAGCGTGCGTATTCTGTAGGAATATTGCTTGGGGTGGTTGTTTTTGGGGACACTGACGTCAATGATATGTTAGCAGAAGCAGGATTAGATTTTAAATATTTTACCAGGGAGTTGACTGTGGTTTTTTCGTCGATGGCCAGGTCTGTTAAAGGGTGCTGAATCAAATTTTCCAAGGCACCGATGAGTTCTTGTCTCATCAAAGAATCGAGCCCAAAGGAAACTAAAGGTTCGTCTGGATTAATTAAAGTGTTTGGTGCTAGCCCTAAAACTTGCACAACGCAGGCTTCTATTTGTGAATTAGCACCCCCTTTTTCTAAGGGGGACTTTTTACTGACGATATCTAGCGTGCCATTTTTAAACATTTCTTTGCAGGCATGTCGCTGAATTTTACCGCTGGACGTTTTAGGGATAGATTTTGCTTCGATTAAAAAAATGTTGTTGGTGTTAAGGCCATGTTCAGTGACAATAGCCTTCGCTATTGCTGCAATGGTTTCCTCTGCATGTTGTGGATTTTTGCATTCCGCCACAATAACGAGGTTCTCATGGTCGTCTTGTTCAGTAGAAAAAGCCGCCACGCATCCAAAGCGAATATTGCTATGCGCTTCTTCCACAGTTTTTTCAATATCTTGTGGGTAATGGTTTCTGCCGCGAATAATAATCAAATCTTTTTGACGTCCGGTAATAAAGAGCTCGCCATTTTTTAAAAAACCTAAATCGCCAGTACGCAAAAAAGGACCACTGCCATCGCTTAAAAATGCGGCAAAGGTTTCCTTGCTTTTTTCGATTTGCCTGAAATATCCTTGCGCAACACTGGGGTGCTTTAGCCAAATTTCTCCGACGCAACAGTCTCGTAAGGAAATTTTTTTGTCTTTATCGACGATGCGGATTTCTTGATCATATCTAGGTCGACCGCATCCTACTAATGTGCGTGATGGCCCGCCATTGACTGAATTAACTACACCATTTTCCAGAGATTTAGCGTCGACGGCAATGGTTGACCATAAACCAGGTTCATTGCCGCCGCAAACATAGAGAGTGGTTTCGGCAAGTCCGTAGCAAGGGAAAAGCGCTGCTTTTTTAAAACCAGAAGCGGCAAAGTACGCGGAAAAATTTTCCATGGTTTCTTGGCGAATGGGTTCAGCGCCGTTGGCCGCAACCGACCAACTCGAGAGATCTAGAATATCTCGTTGTGCAGGCGTAATGCGTTTCACGCAAAGTTCATAAGCAAAATTTGGAGCGCCGCTGAAGGTCGCTTTATATTCAGAAATAGCTTTCAACCAAAGCAATGGTTGCGACAGAAAGTCTAAAGGTGACATGAGTACCACGGGAAAATTGGCGAACATGGGATGTAAAATACCGCCGATTAATCCCATGTCATGATAAGGCGGTAACCAGGATACTCCTATATGGTTTGCTCCTTGGAGAACTTCTTTTTCAATCAGCTCCAAATTAGCAAAGAGGTTTTGATGGGTGAGTATGACGCCTTTAGGATTAGATGTTGAGCCTGATGTGTATTGCAAAAAGGCAATTGTTTTCGGGTGGATTTTTGGGGTTTTCCATGAGGAGGAACGGGAATCTGGAATTAAATCAGTCGACAACCATTTTATGGCTTGCTTGTCACCTTGTATAAACATATCTTTGGCCAAACTTTCGATGCTCGAAGTGCTCATAATAACATAGGCTTGGCTGTCGTCGATAATATTTTGTAATCTGGGCAGTGTTCTAGAAAGCCGCGTAGGATCGGGCGGGTAAGCGGGAACGGCCACCACGCCGGCATACAAACATCCAAAAAAAGCTTCGATATAATCTAAGCCAGGAACATATAAAAGCAGTGCTCGTTGATTTTTTGCTTTGATGTCAAGCAAAGTGGCGGCAATAGCCCGAGCACGTGTGTCTAATTGAGAAAAAGTAACACAAGATTTTTCAGCAATTCTCGAGATGAAAGTGTAAGCGGCTGTGTGAAGAAAGGTTTCTGCTCGAAGTTCAGCCAGCTCAACCAGGGTCGCGGGTACAGCAATACTCATAACATCACCTTTTTTCTAAAGAACTGCAGTGATGATATTTTATTTCTGAATTAAAGATCAACTTCCGCAAAAGGAATTTAATCTAAACGCTTGTATATCCCTATTTTAAAGCACAGCCAGCATATGAAAGGTGCAACTAGGAGCTGTGAAAAAAACACCAAAAGACTGGTCGCAGCAACGAGTAAGAGAGCAGAAATAGCTATGTCAGATAAAAAAACAATAACAACCAGGACGCATGGAACAAGCATTGACAGTAATGCTAGCCGCAGAGCAGTTGCCATTTTCATTGTATTCTTAATGATGCTGGCGTAAGTAAATCCCATGGCGATGGCTGCAATCATAAAGGGAAGGATCAGGGCATTTAGGCTTAAAAGATTGCTTAAAAGTGGAAAGCTGCCGTTGTAAAAAACTCCAATTGCCGAGGTGACGGCAAAAAAGCAAATAATCAATATCAAATAATAGGTGAGAATTAAGATAAATGAGTGGGCCAATTTTTTAATGGGCATAAGCACCTAGCTGCAGTTGCCCCGGTTGGTAATTAACTGTCAGATCGTGAAAAGAGATATCATCGTCTTTGGTTAACCATCTAAAAATTTGATGCAAAGGAATGGGCGGGATGGGTAAACTAAATAATTCATTAGATGCATACTTCTTTTCAAAAAGCGGCAACAGGTAATCATCAAATAGATTATTGAGTAGATTTAGATTGATGAGCGAGAGCCCTTTTGCTTCGATAATGTCAAAAGATTTGAAAATCGGAGCATTGATAAGCATCCTGATATTGTCCCCATCTCCTTGAAAAAGAGCAGTTGCTATTGCTGAAGTGAAGGCATGGATAGTAACATTTTCTCCCAAAAATTGAAAAGATATGAAAACTTCAATGTCGCCTGCTTGCATATGAAAATCTGTTTGGTTGCAGTCATTGATGATGGGAGGAAGCAAGGGGTGAGCTGTGACGGTAACATTTTTAATATGCGTGCCTGCATGGTCAGGAATTTCGGTGGTGTCTATATGTTGCGTTATGTCAAAAAGTCCGCCCCACCAAAGTGCATGGAAAATCTGATTAATGAAATCTATCTTGAACGCGCTTTGGATAGGAGATCTAAAATTATCAGAAGGGATATTCGAGGGGTAGATATTTTGGCCGCAATCATCCCTTAAGTATACTTGTTTTGCAATGTGATTTTGGTTTTGATTACTTTGCATGGAGGCGTTAAAGGTTGCGTTTATGTTATTTGCATTAATGGCGAGGGTGTCAAGTTCGGCATGCATGTTAATTTCGGGATGATAGGAGGCCCAGTCGAAGCTGTCTGTCGATAAAGAAATGTCGAAACTGCAAAAAGGTGAAATTTGTGCGAATGCCGAACTGGACGCACGCAGTGTCTTATTACGTAATACATCATTGCAAAGTGATAAAATTTTTCCACTGTTGGCTTGCACGGCTTCAGTGATGATCCAGGTAAACCAGTCATCAAATGCTACAGGAAACAACCATTGCCAGGGCTGGAAAAACGAATTGATTTCGAAAGGCAGGATTTTGGTAGTAAACCTACCCGAATCTTCTGTCAGAACAAAGTTCTGCATGGTTGCGTTCAGTGGCAAATCAGAGGTTTTACTGATGCTGATATCCGTCGCAAATTCTATGCTGTCGGCAGAATAAGTGACATAAAAATTGCCCACGGGGCAAGAAAGTTTGTTGAAGAGCAGCAGAACTGCTTTAACATATAGAACAACTGTGAAACCAGGAAGGCCTCCCTGATTCGACAGGGTGCCATTAATGTGAACACCGTTGTTGATAAGCTGCGCGTCGGCGTCTGGATTCAAAATATTTAGAGAACGCAAGAAGACATCAACTTGGTATTGCGAGGAGCCTTGCGCAAAATATCCGTTTGCGGAAAAGATGGGCTGGTCCGCAAAGGAGCTCATGTTAACGTCAGCAAAAACGGATTGAATGGCACGTTTTAAACTAAATCGTTCCTTAAGAGTGGAGATAATCTCCTCGAAGATAGAGTGATCGATGTTGGTAGTAATCGCTGTTTTAAGTGAATGGGTTTTGTTTAAGGATTCATCAAATCCCAGCCAGGCATTTGATTGATAAAGGCTGCGTGTGGAAAAAACTGTATCGCCTTTTTCATTTTTAGCGGTAGCTGCGATCAGATTTTCTCCTTGCCGAGGCAATAATGTGTAGGAAAAATTTCCGGCTTCATCGAGGGAGACGGCTTCATTATTAATGGTGAGCTGCGTTATATTGCTGCTATTGCTGACATATCCAGTGACAACATAAGGCTCAGTTGAATTTAGTAAGGTCGCTCGTTCTATATTGGAAAAAAATAATTTTAAACTTGTCGATCCATTGGCTGCAGGAGCAAGCGTCATAATTAAGCAACATAGAAAAAATGCCACGGTATGCACGAGTGCTCCTTTGGGGTTATCGACGGCTAATCACAATTTCGTTAATGGTGACGTTTTCCAATGGTCTATCGCTTCGGTCACGTGGCACGTTGGCAATTTTGTTGACGAACTCGATGTTTTCAATAACTTTTCCAAAAACGCTGTGCCGATTATCTAGATGTGGCGTAGGTCCATCGGTAATAAAAAACTGCGAACCATTGCTGCCTGGTCCTGAATTGGCCATTGATAAAATACCTGCGGCGTTGTGTCTTAAAGAGGGATCAAACTCATCGGCAAATTTGTAGCCTGGACCACCGGTGCCATTGCCGATAGGATCGCCACCTTGAATCATGAAATTTGGAATCACGCGATGAAAAATGGTTCCCTGATAAAGAGAACGCTTTACTTTTTCCTGGGTTTTTGCATCTGTCCACTCTTTGGTGCCTTCGCTTAATCCAACAAAGTTGGCTACAGTCTTTGGGGCTTTTTCTGAGTAGAGTTCAACGAGGAGATCTCCCATATTGGTTTTAATAGTGGCATATAATTTTTGACCTTTTTCCAGGCCAAATTCATTTTTTGTAGTCATTTCAATTCCTTTAGGGACGGGGTTAGCTTTTTTTTCTTTGTTGCTGGAGCGCAAGACGTCAACTTTTCCCTGGTAACGTAAGGGATTGTCATCGGTATTTTTATTTTGACGGTTGCAGGCTAGAAAAAGAGGTAGCAAGATTAAAAATAACAGGACGCTTTGGTTCAGTTTTTTCATAAATACCTCTACTTTTTGGCCAACTTGCCTCTTAGCTTGAAGCGAACTATTTCTCAATAACAAAAGCAATCTCTCTTTTAAAACCTGATTACTCTTTTAGTAACTGGACACTCATGCTAAACTTTCGGCCATTAGCAAAAGGATGTTTCATGTCTAAAGCCAAGACCTTTCAAGAGGTGATTTTGCGGCTGCAAGATTTTTGGGCCCAGCAGGGCTGTTTAATTTTGCAACCGACAGACGTGGAAGTGGGCGCAGGTACACTGAACAAACACACGTTTTTACGAGTGCTGGGGCCAGAGCCATGGAGGGCTGCTTACGTCGAGCCTTGCCGGCGACCGACCGATGGCCGCTATGGCGAAAACCCCAATCGCTTGCAACATTATTATCAGTTTCAAGTGGTGCTGAAACCAGCTCCTGGCAATGTGCAAGACTTATATTTAGAGTCATTACGGGCTTTAGGCATGGACCCGGCTTTGTTTGATATTCGCTTTGTCGAAGACGATTGGGAGCATCCTGGCTTAGGTGCTTGGGGACTTGGTTGGGAAGTTTGGGCGCAAGGTATGGAGGTCACCCAGTTTACTTATTTTCAGCAATGCGGTGGTTTAGAACTCGAGCGCACTTGCGTAGAATTAACCTACGGCTTAGAGAGACTGGCCATGTGTATTCAGGACGTCGACAATGTCTATGATTTGGTGTGGGCAGTTTTACCGTCCGGCCAGAAAGTAAGCTATGGCGACGTACATAAACAAGACGAATTGCAATGGTCCCACCATAATTTTACCCATGCCGATGTGGCAATGTATTTAAGGCATTTTGATGATTACTATCAGCAAGCTCTTACTTTACTCAAAGAAGAGTTGGTTTTGCCCGCTTACGATTATGCTTTAAAATGCAGCCATTTATTTAACGTCCTCGATGCTAGAGGCGCGATCAGCGTAACTGAGCGGGTAGCCTATATTGGACGCATTCGCACTTTAACCAAAAACTGTGCCGAAACGTATTTAGCGTCCAGGTTGAAAGGAAATGTGCATGCCTGATTTACTATTGGAAATTGGTTGCGAAGAAATTCCCAGTGGCGCTATTGATGCCGCGCTAGCGTGGATCAAAAATGAAGCCGAACAAAAATTGGCAGCGGCTAGAATTTTGCATGGCGAGGTAAAAGTACTAGGAACACCTAGGCGCTTGGTGCTGATGATTCACGACGTGGCGCTCACGCAAACAGATTTATCCATGTTCGTCACTGGTCCTAAAGTGGAAGTGGCTTTTGATGCCCAAGGCCAGTTAACCAAAGCTGGTTTGGGATTCATTCAGTCTAAAGGTTTGTCCAGTCAAGATGCCTTTCAAAAATCAACGCCTAAGGGATTGGTGATCGCGGCTCAAATTCATGAAAAAGGTTTGGCTGTAAGCGTTATTCTGCCCGATATTTTAACGAAGCTGTTGCACAGTATTCCTTTTGCCAAAACCATGCGTTGGGATGATACTAAGGTGAGCTTTATTCGGCCAGTGCGTTGGATTTTGTGCTTGCTGGGTGGGCATGTGCTGCCCATTTCTTTTGGCTTGGTAAAGTCCAGCGACGAAACCTGCGGTCATCGTTTTTTAGCACCAGAATTTGTAAAAATAGATGGTATCCAGGCTTACCTGGATTTTCTAGACAAAAACTGGGTGATGCTCGACGGAGAAAAGCGAAAAGCCGCAATCTTAAAAGAAGCAGATGCGTTGGCTCGTAAAGCCGGCGGTTGTTTAAGAGCAGACGAGGCATTGCTTGAGATTGTCAAAAATTTAGTGGAATACCCCTGGCCTATTTTGGGGCATTTTGAAGAAAAGTATCTGGAAGTTCCCAAAGAAATTTTAATCAGCGAGATGCGTGAGCATCAGAAATATTTTGCTGTTACCAATAAGCAAGATGATATGCTGGCGGCCTTTATTGTTGTTGCTGGAAGCAAGCCCAAAGATGAAATGGCATTGGCGGCGGGAAATACTCGGGTTCTCAAAGCGCGCTTTGAAGATGGAGCTTTTTATTATCACGACGATCGCAAAATTCCCTTCGCTGAATATATGCATCGCTTGAATAGTGTTTTGTTTCAAAGAGAATTAGGATCGCTTTTTGATAAGACTCAGCGTATTCAAATATTGACTGATTATTTGTGTGAGCAGTTGTCTGTCGCTATGGAATTAAGAGCGTCCGCTGTCAGAACCGCGCAGCTTTGTAAGGCCGATTTAGTGACGGGAGTGGTCGGGCAATTTCCTGAACTGCAAGGCGTGATGGGCAAACAATACGCTTTGTTGTCAGGTGAAAAAGCAGAAATTGCGCAAGGGATTGCGGAGCACTACCTGCCGCGCTTTGCTGGCGATGTTTTGCCCGCCTCGGATATTGGCGCTTTTGTTGCTCTGGCTGATCGCATGGATACGATTGTTTCTATTATTGGCATTGGCAAAGCTCCCAAGGGCAGTGCGGATCCTTTTGCGCTGCGTCGTGCAGGTATTGGATTGGTAAAAATTATTTTTTGCCAAGGTTACCAGTTTTCTTTAGAGCACTTTGTGACACACGCTATTTCGTCGGTGCAAAAAGCGATTGTGCTTAAAGCTGATGCTTTAAAAGAAGAAGTTCTGCTGTTTTTAGCAGCGCGAGCACGCGGCGTTTTACTCGAAGAGTTGGCGGAAAAAAAAGCTGGCAATGCGGTTTTGTTGGTTGACGCTGCCATGGGTGTGGGCTTTGATGATTTAGCAGATTTGCAGTCTCGGGTTTTTGCTTTAAATTATTTGTCACAGCAAGACACAGAAATGTTTGTTCAGCTGGTTTCTAATTTAAAACGAGCTGGCAATATCGTCGCTAAAGCACGAAGCGACGGATTTTTAACGGAATCATCTGTGTTCGAGGCAGCTTTGCTTAAAGAAGTTTGTGAACGTGATTTATGGCGAGAGATTCAATCAGTAGAAACAAAATTGCAAACAAGAAACACCAATTCTACCTTGATAGAACGGCATATTGACGTGCTTGAACAAATTGCTGCTCTAAAACCTTTTGTCGATCGCTTTTTTGACGATGTGATGGTCATGGTTGACGATGTGAAATTGCGCGAGGCTCGACTTGGACTGCTCGCTAAAATCGAAAAAATGGTACGCACTATAGCCGATTTTACCAGAATTTAAATTTTAAAAGAGATTTTTCACAGGGCCTCATCAGTCTTGAATGCTATATCGACTACGCCATTGGGTTCAAACATGTCCATAAAATGCGTATACATAATTGCCCTGTCCTCGCCGGCAGTTGTCGTTAAGAGCAGCTCTTGACCGTAGATAGCCATATCTTCCACAATACGTTCATGACGATAATAAGCGAGATTTTCTCTGTTAAGATCAGTCTCTCCATAGCCTTTATAGAATAGTTCTACCTCACGCGGCTGATTCCAAGCATTAGCGACGCCGCCGCCAATAAACATGAGGTCACGTTCCTTGGGCGCCATGATGGGATTATCCCAGTCCACGATAAAAATTGCGTTACTGCTATTTAGCAATACATTGCCACCGTGAATATCTGAGTGACACAGCAGCTGGCTCGTCTTCAATGTGTTCATAGAGCGACAGTAAAGCGTCTCGCCATTGAGAGGAATAGGTTTCACGCTGAACTTCCTTCTGAATTAAAGTTGGTACAGTTAAAGCGTGAACTTTTCTGAGTGTGCCACCGAGTTTAATCCATTGCTCATCTGTTAACCTGCAACTAAACCCATCTTGTCCATCGAGGAATGGGTAAACAATGATTGTGAAATCGTCAATCCGCTGGAATGATTGACCGCGGATCGTCTTTATTGGCGCAATAATCCCCTCAATCCCAGCGTCGTGCAACATTTCTACTATAGCAGCGCTTGCATCATGTTCATGGTCGCGTTTGAGCTTTACGAAATAGGAGAACCCATTTTTCCCTCCTGCCTTGTAGACAGATGAATTCATATCCGCTCCCAGAGGAAGAAATATGAAATTAACTACTTCAATGTTGTAGTGAGTGCTTAGATAACCAATAATGCATTGGTCCGAAAGTGATTTTTTCTCTAACACTGTTGTTTTCTCATATTCTTTTTGCATGATCCATAATTTGAACATATGGTTTTGCGGGGTCTATGGCTACAATTTTTTGAGAAAAGACAAAAGAACCGCCCAGACGCTATCAAACTCCGGCTTATTGTCGAATACTCGAACACTTGGCCATGCGGTCTTGAGGACTGTAACGTCCAAATCTTCGACAGCTTTAACCAGCGAAGGTGGCAGAGAAGTGTCCCGATTTTGAAACGTTTTCATGATGGCATCGCGAAGTTTTTTTTCGTCGAGACAAAGGGGAATTAGAAATGCCAAATCATAGACGTCTTTTGCTCGCGAGTTGCTAGATCCTCTTTGAATCAAGATCTCGAGTTTTTCGGCAACAACATACTCCATTGGATAAATTCTCCATGATACGGGCGTCTCATGCATAAGCAACGACGGCATGTTTTGTTTAGCAGGGGTATCCGCCAAACGATCACTGAACCCGATGTCTATATGAATTCGTGGCAGCTTACGTATCTTGGTATCACCGACATCACCGATCTGAAACGCACAGTCGAATCGATAGGCACCGTACCGGCCTTGCTCCTGAATCTCGCGAGTTTGAATATCTCCAAACCATAGTCCGTCGTCCAAATCGACTTCCAAAGCCAGAGAAAGTAAGCTGCTAAGCTCCGCCTTTGAAATGGATAATGCCAAAGCGTCGACATCACGGGTAAAGCGGCCGCTGCGATATGACTTCAACAGCACAAGGCCGCCCTTAAAAATAAGATGTTCCGCTAATTGCACATTTAGTTCAATGCGCGCAACCGCTCGTTCGAGGGCAACGATTACTCGCAACTCGTTAATTGAAAGACGAAGATCTTGTCCAGCGAGCCGTTTCAGTTGCTGAATAATTTTTTTGCTTTGGAAGAATTCATATAGTGAAAACCTGAATGTAAGGGAGAACGCGATTAAGAGCTCCAATCTTTCTTGCTATCTCAAACAAGTTATTTAGCGTCGTTTTTTTTCCTGCTAGCGCTTGCTTTATGGAACTCAGCGCTTCTGTGGTGGAGATGAGACGCTTTTGTAACAAACATTCAATGAGCGTGCGCTCGATTGATGTTATCCAGTAGCCTCTGACTTTTCGAATTCCTATTTTCCAATGAGGCTTACGCAACCTAACGAGTTTTAGTTCACTTGCGCTAATACGTTTTTCATTTGGCACCATTATCCATGTTTTATTGGGTATCAAATCTGTGAGATGGTAGTGCTCTAGGGCTGAGAGTAAACAAATCGCAGATGGCCGGCCGCACCTCAAGGTTGCTGAACGATATTGGTCTTCGAGCTCGAACATAGCTTTATCTGCCGCTTGGTAAATTCCGTGGCTTATGCGCTCCAGTCTCCCCTGTTTTAGGAGTTTCTTCACAGCGTATTTGGTAAGGCCAGTTGCTAGCGCTTCATTAAGAGAAAAAGGCCTAACAGCTAGATTTTTAGGTAAGTTTGCATCGATCATTTGTCTATAATGACTCAAAAACAAAAATGAGTCAAATTGGGAGACACTGGCAAGGCTGGAGCGGGAAACGGGAGTCGAACCCGCGACCCCGAGCTTGGGAAGCTCGTGCTCTACCAACTGAGCTATTCCCGCAACGTTTCGGGGTTATGCCGATAAAAACTGTTTATTGTCAAGACAGCTTTACCAATTAGAAAACTATCTATAGCCAAGCTGTTTTGATATGCTAAAAGATGGCTCCCTATACAAATACAAATAAAAGTCCCGGCGGGAGCTGGTACGGAGAATTCAAATGGCTGAAGAAAGATTGCATAAGGTTTTGGCGCGTGCGGGTATTGCTTCTAGACGTCACGTCGAACAAATGATGACCGCAGGTCGCATTAAAGTAAACGGTAAAATCGTCAAAGAATTAGGTGCGCAAATCGACCCCGATAAAGACCACGTGTTTGTCGATGGTCGTCGTGTGAAAATTGCCGCTGATCAAGTTGGCGAACGCGTTTATTTTTTGTTGAATAAGCCTGTCAAAGTTTTGAGCACAGCCAAAGATGAACAAGGTCGAAAGACTGTGCTAGATGTAGTCGTTGGTGCTTCTGAAGGACGAATCTACCCAGTGGGCAGGTTGGACTATGATGCCGAAGGCGCTTTGCTTTTAACCAACGATGGTGAGCTGACTAATCTGTTAATCCATCCTAAGCATAAAGTGCCCAAGATTTACATGGTCAAAGTCAAAGGCGTTCCCACCGAGGAGCAACTGGCTAAGCTGCGTCGCGGGATTTATTTGGAAGATGGCCCTACCGGTCCTTGCCAAATCGAAGTGATTAAAAAAGCCAAGGTGAACACTTGGGTACAAGTAATTTTGACCCAAGGCAAAAACCGTCAAATCAAACGCATGTTTTGGCGTATTGGCCACCCCGTGCAACGATTGGTGCGCACTCATTTTGCGGGTATCAGCACGGAAGGTCTTGAGATCGGCAAGTACCGTGCACTGACCAAGCGTGAGTTGATTCATTTGCAGCAAGTTGCTCAGCAAAAAGATACAGGGATGCCTACTGCAAAAGTAGCCAAGAAACCCAGAGCTCCGCGTATTAAAGTTGGGCCAAAAGTTACTAAAAAGCCTGAATAATATTGCACCCCATTTTAAACACCCCCCTTTCTTTATGTGAAAGTGCAGCTTAGGCTCCCGGGGTTACAGTGTGAAAGGTGGACGCTGGTGGTTTTACTAAAATAAAACCGCGAGAGGAAAGTCCGGGCACTAATAGACGATGGTGCCGGCTAATGGCCGGTCAAGGTGACTTGAAGGAAAGTGCCACAGAAAATATTCCGCCGGTTTTTTAGTTGTAACAGACTAAAAGGCAGGCAAGGTTGAAATGGTGCGGTAAGAGCGCACCGCATGCTTGGAGACAAGCATGGCAGGGTAAACCCCACCTAGTGCAAGGTCATGGTGAAATCCGTTGGGTCTTAATTGATCCATCACGTGTCTTTGGTGCAGGATTTCTAATGAGACCGCTCGAGGGTGTTGGCAACAACACTCCTAGACGAATGGCCACCCAAGACAAAACCCGGCTTATTGATCACTGTGACATGCCTTTGCTGGTACGAAAGTATTAGCGAAGGCATTTTTTTTACGGGGCTAGGCGTTCTAAAATCCAAACTTTATTTTTTTCAAGACGATACTTCAAGCGATCATGGAGTCGGTTAGTGCGGCCTTGCCAAAATTCAAAAGTATGAGGAATGATGCGGTAACCGCCCCAGTGAGGAGGTCTAGTTACTTCTTGATTTTCGAAGGATTTACCGACGCTTTCTAATTGCTGGTCAAGCCACTCGCGACTTTTGATCACTTCGCTTTGTGGCGAAGCGTGCGCTGCGAGTTTTGAACCTCGGGGCCTGCTTTGAAAATAGGTATCAGATATTTTTTCAGTGACGACTGCAACTTTTCCCAGGATGCGAATTTGTCTTTCTTGTTCTGGCCACCAAAATAAGCAAGCGGCATGGGGATTGTTTTTTAAATGCTGGCCGGTGGGACTTTCATAATTAGTGAAAAAAGTCAGACCAGATTGATCAAGATCTTTGAGCAAGACAATGCGGGCGTCGGGCACGCCTTCTGGAGTGACTGTGGCTAGAGTCATGGCGTCGGGTAAGCGAACAGGGTGGGCAATGGCTTCGGCGAGCCAGAGTTTTAATTGTTCAAAAGGATTGTCCTTCATGTCAATTTCAAGCAATTGGCCGCTATCATATTCGCGTCTTAGTGCGCCGGTTAATAAGATTTTGGGCATCATTGCTCCTTCGCTACATCACTTGTCTGAAGACAGCAGGAAACGCAATGCTTCTTCAAGGTTCGCATGCTGAAATACGTAGCCGCTTTTTAATAATTTATTTGGGGATGCTTTGCAACTGTGGAGAAATAATTCTTCACCCATTTGTCCAAATAAAAATCGGATAACCCAGGGAGAAAGATGAAGCGCACAAGGCCGATGCAAAAGTTTTGCCAGTGTGTGGCAAAATACTTTATTGGTGACGGGATTCGGAGCAACCAGGTTAACCGGGCCTTCAAAATGAGCGGAAGAAATCATATGTTCTATGGCCAGAACAACATCTGAGATACTAATCCAGCTCATATATTGATCGCCAGAACCAAGTACACCGGCAAGACCTGCTTTATACCAAGGGAGAATTTTTTTTAAGATGCCACCGTGGGTATCAAGTACCGTACCGCTGCGCAGATGAATGACAGGGATGCCGGCGTGCTCTGCAACCGCCGTCGCTGCTTCCCACTGACGACAAACGTCGCTCAAAAAACTTAAGCCCGTTTTGCTCTTTTCATCGATGGTTTCATCGCTTCTGTCCCCATAAAATCCCAATGCAGATGCGTTGATTAAAAGACGAGGCGGGTGTTTTAAGCGTGCTAAAGCGTGGCTAATTAGTTTTGTGCTTTGTACCCGGCTTTCTAAAATGACTTTTTTTCGTGCTGCGGTCCAGCGGCGATCAGCAATATTTTTTCCTGACAAATTAATGAGGACGTCGGTGTTTTCCAGGGCATCAGTTTCGATGAAATGCGAGTAGGGATTCCAATAAATCTCTTGGCGGGAATCGCTTCGTGGTACATGTCTGACCAGTTGTCTAACGTGATATCCTTTCTCTTTCAGTAGTTGGGATAAAGCCGTTCCAATCATCCCAGTTGCCCCTGAAACAACAACATTCGTCACAATTTTTGAAGATTTTATTGGCATATCTACACTATAGAACTAATTCTGTTTATTTACTATGTCATCGAACTATTCTTCAGTAGTGACTAAGGTGCGGTAGCGCTTGACGATAATGTAGGTCAAAATAGCCCATACTACTAGTAAACAAAGGGTGAGGTGCATGGCCAGCGAGGTTGCTCCGGCGTAAACTAGAGCAATTAAAATCAATGAAGAAAAGCCTTTTGCGGTACGATAAATCAAAATATCGATCAGTGCTTTACCCTGAATTTTTTCATCGTGCTTTAAGGGAATGTAAAGTATTTCTTTGGAGGCACGAAATAGTGAGTAGTCAAAGCATTTGCTGGTAATCTTGATGGCCAGCATCATGGCAAAGCGAGGAATCAATAAGAAAGCACAAGCAACAAAGGCCAGCATTAAGGGAATACTTAAAAGTGTGTTGGCAACGCCGAAGATGCGTAAAATAGGACCACTTAAAAGTTGCAAGCTGACAGAGATCAGATCAATGCCGGCATAGGTTTTACCCATAATGTCTGTGCGCATGTCGATATCTGGGTAGTTGGCAAGCAGCGCGATATTGAATTTATAGTCAATGAGTGAGAGACAAATTTGCACAACGCAGACCAGCAAAAGCAAAGGAAAAAGATAGGCACTTTTTTGAACAATCTCGATGCTGTCCATCCATTTTGGAATTTTTTTATGACTATTTTTTATGGAACTGGGATCAGGTGTTATGGCCATAAAGACGGCACTGATAAACCAGCATATAAATAAGATGGGGATGACCCACCATAAACCGTTGGCCGTTCCTACTGATTTCGCGAGTTGACCTACCAATATATTACCAATAAATCCGCCGGCAGATCCCATGCCAAGCAAAATGCCATAGGTCCAGCGCGCGGTTTTTATGTTGAAGGTGACGTCGGCAAAACTCCAAAAAATTTCCACAAGCAAAACGATGTAAATTTCTTTCCAAAGGTATAAGCCATAAACGACACCTGGGATTTGCAAGCGATATCCGACTAAACAAATTCCGAGGATTAGCCCGCTTAGTAAAGCGCAAACGCCAAATATTTTTAGCAAAGGGTAGCGGGTGTTGTAACGATTATAGATGGTGATAACAAAAGCGGCGCAGACAGCAGCGAGTAGCCAAACATTAGGAAGTTCATTGGTAGAATGGTGCTGTAAAAAAAGCGAATCGATGGCGGGCCTGCTTAAGGCGTAACTGCCTATGAGAAAAAAGGCCAATAAGCAAAGGCAAATGATGCGTGTTAATAGAATAGTTTTATGGTTTGCCATTTGCTTTTTTCAAAAATCCCGAATGAATATGAATCAATTATGAAAGAATAACATTTAAAAATAAAACAAACTTAGATATCTTTGGGGAAATACAGATGACATTTTTTCAAACAGCACCGGTTTTGTCAAACCTGTACCAGCAGGATTTTGCATTGCAAGCAGAGTTAAAGCGAAGACTTAAAGAAAAGAGCAAGCATATATGTATCCAGCTGGAGCAGATGGGGCATGCGGCAGCTCAAATATTGCCGGCCTGGCTTCGTGAAGCGGAGCAAAACCCACCTAGGCATATTCCATACGATGCATGGGGTAATCGTATTGAC
Organism: Myxococcales bacterium; assembly: GCA_947445025.1. Taxonomy (GTDB): domain Bacteria; phylum Myxococcota; class UBA727; order UBA727; family JABDBI01; genus JAHFEG01. The sequence continues at coordinate 18,352 of CANFCB010000010.1, read as the reverse complement.
CAAATTGTAACCAGTGCGGCATGGGAAAAGTACCGTGTTTTTTCCGCTGAATCAGGGGTGGTGAGCATTGCTTATGATAAAAATCTGGAAGCTAATAATCGAGTTGCGCAAACAGCATTGCTGTATTTATTCTCGGCATCTTCGGCGACGTATTCTTGCCCATTGGCGATGACCGATGCTGCCGCACGGGTGCTTTTGGATTTGGCATCGCCAGCTTTGCTTGACAGATTAGTGCCCAGGCTTTTATCGCAAGATCCACAAACATTTATTACCTCTGGGCAATGGATGACGGAACGGATTGGTGGTTCTGATGTCAGCCATAGCGAGACGATTGCTCGCCTGCATTCTCGTACAGATCAGGAAGAATATTACACGCTGCATGGCGTAAAATGGTTTACTTCGGCGACGACGTCTGAGATGGCGCTGACCCTCGCGCGCATTGAAGGTGAAGCTGGTCTGACGCTTTTTTGTGTGGAGTTAAATCGTCAAGCAGGTCAAGGGATTGCGGGAATTCGTATTAATCGATTGAAAGACAAGCTGGGCACTAAAGCGTTGCCTACGGCGGAGCTGACTTTGGATGGGGTTGTGGCGACCCAAATAGGTCCAATCAATCGCGGCGTGGCCAGCATTGCCAATATGTTAAACGTCACGCGTTATTATAATGCCGTGGCCTCGGCGTCTTCCATGGCGCTATCAACTTTGCTGGTTCAAGAATATGCGAAGATTCGTCAGGCTTTTGGAAAAGCTATTGGCGAGCATGTCTTGTTTCAAAATACCCTGGCAGTCTTGCAAGGAACTTCGGCTGCAGCCATGTCGCTATGTTTTGAAGTGGCAGATTTGCTTGGAAAAGTAGAAAATAAAATAGCGAACGACAACGAGGCAGCGAGATTGCGCGTGTTATTGCCGATTGCTAAATTGCTTTTGGCTAAACAGGCAGTGGCTCATGCCAGTGAAACGCTCGAATGTTTTGGTGGAGCAGGGTATGTCGAGGATACGGGTTTGCCGAGGCTGTTGCGTGATGCGCAAGTTTTACCTATATGGGAAGGAACTACCAATGTGCTTGCTCTTGATGTGCTGCGCGCTGAAAAAAAACAAAATGCGTTTACCATTTTGCTAGCAGATATGTCCGAGCGCTTAGGCTGTATGAACAATGTAGATAAAGATGCGGCAGAAGTAGTTCATGAAACAGCCCAGCTGTTACAAACTAAATTAAAATCACTGCAAACAAAATCAGCAAATGACGTCGAAGGTTTTGCGCGTCGGATGTCAATCACCGCTGGCTTGCTATTGCAAGCGGTGCTTCTTGCCGAAGCAGTGCCTTATGCAGTTTCGGGTGATAACTTCGCTCAGCGTCGCTTTACGGCATTCGTTGAGCATCGCTTGTGTGGCCCGTTGGGGTTTTAGTAAGCTTAGTGTTTGATATAGCCGGGTTGCTTAGATATTTCTTAAAGTCCCCCTTAGAAAAAGGGGATGGGGGGATTTTTCCCGCCTTTGACGAGATGAATCTAAAAATTATTGGTGTCCAACCGGGCCTTCGGCACTTTTTAGCTTTTCGGTTCACCTAACCCCGGATTTCGCTGCGCTTCATCACGGGGCTGTATGCGATATTCGCTTCGCGAAAAGATCCAAGACTAAAGTCATTCCTTATTTTTACTGAAAACTATCACTTTTCGATAGTTTCTGGTGCCAATGTTCACGGCCAACCATCTAATCTCATTAAACTCATCAGAATCAAAAACATAATGGGTTTGCTGATCGCCTCGCAGTACATACCAAAGACTGACGTCGGTGTGGCCTGCTGTAAGTCCAACTGTTATTGTGGAAGTGAGAAAAATAGGAACTTCACACCAAAAATTTGCAGGAACACTCAGTTCTTCCAAGCACTCACTACGCACAGTTTCTTTTGGGTCTTCGTTTAATTCAACGTGGCCACCTGCAGGCAACCAAAGTTGAGCTTTTTTATGATCAACCAGCAGTATTTTTAAGGTTTTTTCATTAAAAATGACGAAATAAGAAACGAGGTGTTTATTGGGAATATCAGGTTTTATGATGCGAAATAGCGGAGCTCCACTTTCGATCCAATTAATTGTGTCTTGAATGTGGCCTGCTTCCAATGCGTCACAAGGGGTTATCGCCGAGACAAGATCGTAAAAAGTTTCATTCATTTACATCGGTCCACGGCATTCAGGGCAAGAGTTTACTCCATAGTCAAACAGTTTCTGCAGGCATTCAGGGCACATATTATTGTGCCCACAAGGCAGCAGACGTGTTGCTCTTAGTAAAAGCTCAGAAAAAGCTCCCAAGCAAATGACGCAGGATGCGCTGGTTTGATATATCTTGATGCGATTGGCATACTGATACCAAAGTAGTGCGCCTAGTCCTAGAAGGGCGCCGGTTATTATATTTTGAGACGAAGGAGCAAAAGAAGATGTTTGGGATTTTTGTTGTGGGTTTGCACCATAATCAAGCAATAGCTGTTGGATTTCTTGATGACCGCCTGCAGTCGCATAGTGAAGAGCTGTCTGTCCCGTATAATCAGTTAGATGCGGGTTCGCGCCATTTTCTAAAAGAAGTTTTGTGGCGATGACATTTCCGTCTATTGCTGCGTGATGCAAAGCCGTATGGCCGTACGTGCAAAATTTTCTATGGTATATCGAAACAGAGCAAAGAAATTTTTCCCTCCAGCGCTGATTAACATTAATTTTACAGGTGGGGCATTGTAGCATTTCTTCAACTGCTACCCAGTCACCCGCATGAGCCTTGGCGACCAGTTCATTTGCGTGAGTTGCATGTGCAGTGATAATTGCTAATAATAGATAAAATATTTTGCATAACATAGTGAGCTGTTACTTGCAGGTATTTTATTTAATTGCAACTCAGTTGCAATAAGTTCTAGGCTGCTTTGGTTTCTAAAGCCAAGGCGTGAATGGATCCTGGCATGAGTTCAGCGAGGCATTCATAGACCATGCGATGCTGTTGGATGAGGGATTTTTCTGCAAAGTCGCAACTGACCAGGACGATGCGAAAGTGTCCGGCTTCGGGATGCTTTTTAGCTTCTTTATGTTTGGCGTGAAGATGACTTTCGTTGGTGACTTTTAACTTGCTGGGCATAAAGCGCTCTCTTAACAAAATCTCAATTTTTTCGGCAGTTTCTTGGTGAGCTAGATTCATGGTGTTGTCTCCAGAGCTTTTTCGCAAGCTTTCTTAATATGTACCGCAATCATTTCTTTACGCCAGGTGGGGTCGTCGCAAATATTGGTGAGCGGGGTGCATCTATCTTTGGCGTATTGCCCAAGTTGCGCAATGGTCGAAGATGTTAAGGGTTGTCCAATCAGCCAATCGGTTTGGATGGTTTTAGGTCGCGCAAAAAGTGCATTGATAGTAACCAGGGAAAAGGCAATTTTTTCTTGTGCATCGATGTCAAAGCGCACGCCAATTGAGAGCATGGGAAAGTCGATGCTTTCTCTGTGTCTGAGTTTAGCAAAACCTTCGAGACGTTTTAGTGGCGAGGTAGTTCGCTTGGGAACATGTACGGTTACTAGTAAATCATTTGGCTTTAAAATATTATTTTTTATGCCATCGCCTAAGTAAAAGTCTTTTAGTTTGATTTGGCGAATGCCATCTTGATTCAAAATATCTACGCTTGCGTCTAGGCATAATAAAATAGTAGCCGTATCGTTCGACGCGGCTGCCACACATTTTTTCCCGGTCTGGGTCACATGGCAAGTGGTACCATCTTTTTTCAAGCAAAAGCCCAGAGCCTCTCGCCAAAAATAAGTCTGATTATAATAAAGGCAGCGGGTGTCGAGGCAAAGATTGCCTCCCAGGGTGCCCATGCTTTTTAATTGCGGGCCAGCGACATGAGAAGCGGCGTCACAGAGGCTAGGCGCGAAGCGCTGAATATCTTTATCTTTAACAATTTGTTCCAGCGTGGTCATCGCGCCAATGCTGATGGTATTTTCTGAAACCAGAATGCCACGCAAACTGGCAACACGGCTCAAGGAAATCACAAACTGTGGTGTTAACAGTTCGTGTTTCAGGTTGGGTAACAAATCGGTGCCACCAGCGCAGATTTTGGCAGAGGCACCGTGTTGTGAAAGCAACGCTGTCGCCTCTTCGATAGTTTTAGGATATTCGCTGTGAAAAGGTTGCATTCTAAGCATAACGTTTTAATGGACTAAATCTCTCAAAACATTCTAGACAATACCGCGTGCTTTATCTTCTCTGGTAGGTCCAGTGTGCGTTTTGTCTGAGTTAAATAAATCGTGACGATTTTTAAAGCGTCTGCGCAAGAAAAGATAAGTCGCAGGTGCGGCAAAAGTCGATGAGAATGCACCCAAAGAAAGTCCCACAGTCAGCGTAATAGCAAAACTCTTAATAGCCCCGCCGGCAAAAATCCACAAAGCGACCGAGGAAAATAGCGTCGTTAATGTGGTGTTAATAGTGCGGCTTAAAGTGTCATTCACTGCTTTGTTAACACAATGGGTGACTTCTGCGTCGTCCAATTCTTTTTTACCAGTAGGCATAGTTTCTCGAATTCGATCATAAACCACGACGGTATTAATAACTGAAACACCAACAACTGTTAATAAGGCTGCGATGGATGGCAAATCAAATTCGTAGCGCCCAAAAACAAATACTAAAAAAGCCCCAAAAGTATCTTGCACTAAAGCCACAACTGCGCCGGGCGAGAAAAAGATATCAAAGCGAATGGCGATGTAAATCAAGATGGCTATGATGGCATAAATAACAGCGAGAATACCGTCGGTGCGTAGCTGCTTGGATACCTGACTGTCCACAAATTCGACGCGTCTGATTTCTGCTTGACCAAATTTTTGAGTAAGAACCTGGCCAATTTTATCGGATACGCCGATGAAATGGATATTGTACAGAACAAATCCGTCTTTGGGTTCGTCATGCATCACAGCGTTGCTGATATCAGCTGTTTCTTCTCCTGCTTTTTTACTTTTACGTAACTTAAAACCGCTTTTATCGTCGATGATTTTGGCTAGTTCATGGTGTTGGGTTTGTAGGGATTCTGCTGTTTGTTCCGCGGTAGCGCCAGCTTTCATTGTTGGAACTGGGATCTTGACAGAAAAACGATCGCTAATATTCTCGTTAAAGAGAACTTCAACAGACTTTTGCGAAATAGGGTTGGTGCTGGTAGATAAATTGTATGCAATTACTTTTTGCACACGGACAGCGTCTTCTGGTTTAAAAGTAACTAGGCGCTCGACGCGTACCAGCATTTCATTGCTATCTTTTGCGCCGTAACGCTGCACTTGGTGCTTATGAAAACCTAAATCTTCTAAGACACTGCGAATTTCTTCGGCAGGCACCGGTTTGGAGAATTGGATTTGCATTTCCATGCCGCCGGCAAAATCAATTCCCCAATTAATTCCCAATACCATGCTGCCGATAATGGCAACAATAGGAAACAGAGCCGCAATGTACAAAGAAGGCCGAAAGTATTGAACAAAGTTTAGTTCTCTGCTCGGATCAAAAAAGCGAAACATTTTCATAAAACTTCCCCAATTAATGGATTTTTATATCGACAATTCTTTTGGATCTTTAGATGTGATCATGTCAAAGAAGATGCGCGTGATAAAAACAGCTGTGAATATGGATAGAACAGTTCCGATTAACAACATCGTTGCAAAATTCTGAACAGGCCCGGTTCCGTACTGCCAAAGCACCATGCCCGCGATAAAAGTGGTAACGTGGGAATCTATCACAGCGCTGAAGGCAGCCGCATAGCCGGTTTTTACCGCAGAGCGCGGCATTTTTCCGCGCCGTAATTCTTCACGAATACGTTCGTTGATAATCACGTTGGCGTCAACAGCCATCCCGAATGTCAGCAGAAGACCTGCGATACCTGGCAACGTGATGGTTGCACCTAAGAGCGCGAGTGCTGCCAACATAAAAACCAGGTTCATAAGCACTGCCACGACCGAGAAAAATCCCGAGAGGCGATAGTAAAAAATCATCAACAAAATAACCAGGATGCTCCCCGCCAAAAAGGCGCGCTCGCCACTTTTTACGGAGTCGGCACCTAAAGAAGGTCCGACGCTGCGTTCTTCTCTGAAGGTCACCGGTGCGGGCAGGGCGCCAGACTTTAATACCAGAGATAATTGATTGGCGTCTTTGATGCTTTCTTCACGGGTGCGACCGCCACCCATAGAGATGTTGGCGCTGCCTCCTGAAATTCGCGTTTGAAAAACAGGGGCACTGTCGACCAAATCTTCGAGTACAATCGCCATACGATTACCGATATTAGCTGCGGTTAGCTCATCGAAAATACGTGCACCAGTGGCGCTAAAAGTAATCGACACCCCGGGTCTAGGATCTGTTTCTGATCCCATGTTCACGCTAGTATTTACCAAGTCGTCGCCGGCTAAAACCACTTTTTTATGCAAGGTATAGGTTCGCATCATCACAGGTCCCAAACCAGCATTGCCAGACTTGCCGTATTTGATGACATGCACAGGGGACACTTTGCTTTTTAGAAAAGCTTTAACCTCGCCAAGTTTGTTTTCATTAAAGGCCAAAAAGATATCTTTTCCAGAAGTGCCATCAGGTCTGCCGTAACTGCTTGTGACAATCTCAACGTCTTTAGGGAGATCTTTTAATTCCGTTAAAAATAGCGTGGTATCATCGCACATTTGGAATTCTAATTGAGCGGTACGGCCAATTAAGCTTTTGGCTTCATCGGGATTGTCATAACCAGGAAGCTGAATCTGAATCTGATCATCGCCACGTTTGGAAATGCTGGGTTCGGTGACGCCCATTTTGTCGACACGATTGCGAATGGTAATAATTGTTTGATCAACTGCGTCTCTTCGAGTTGATTGTACCAGTCGTGGATCTAGCTGGAGAGTCAAGCTGTTGTCGCTTTCTGAAACAGTAACCAGTTCTCCAAATTGATCTAAAATGTTTTTATTAAAATAATTGAGATCGTTTAGCGAGGCAAAGCTAACTAGAATCCGGGTCTCTAGACCGCTGTTGTCTGGCGTTTGTTCGATTTTAGTAAAAGCAGCTTTCTTATCAGTGGCAAATTGACGAAGGCGATCAGCTGTTCGGCTGGTTTTGTCTGCCAAGGCCTTATCAACGTCGACACCAAGCACCATGTGCATGCCGCCTTGAAGATCAAGACCTGGAACGATGTGATTTGAAATCGACCATTTAGGAAGATACTTGGAAAAAGCATCTTTATCGCGCCGGACTTCTTTTAATTGCTCTTCCGATAAGGAAAAGTAAATAAAAGTTGGCACCAGCGCGTAAGCAGCGGCGCCAAGAAGAATACCGGATAATAGCAACCTAAGTTTCCAAGTCTGATACATGGCATCTCCATAAACTTTTAAAAAACGTGTGCGAAGTCTAGTTTACTTTTTCGCTGCTGGCTTGTATTGCAGGAACAAGCGGATTCGTAAGCGCTTGAACTGCTATTTTGAGAACTTTCATTTTGTTTTTATCGCTAAGTTCAAGCACGAGAAATTTATCTTCGACAGAAAAAATACGACCAACGATACCGCTGGATAAAATAACTTCGTCTCCCTTTTTTAAGGATGAAATCAGCTCCGCATGTTTTCTTTGCTGTTTTTGCTGAGGGCGAATCATCACAAAGTACAAAATTGCAAACATAGCCCCGAACATCATTAACATCGACAATATTCCGCCGCCTTGATTGCTTTGCCCAAATAATTCACTCATTATAAAATACTCCTAAAAAGATAACGCACACATAAAACCATTTAACTGGCAGATTCGCAATGGGAAAATGCTGAAATTAGGAAGTCAGAGCCGTTTTTCGTATGCGGCGAAATTCTTCGAAACGATTTTCTGCAATTGCGATACGAGCTTCAGCCATAAGATTCAAATAAAAAGTAATATTGTGAATACTTGCCAGCCGATAAAACAAAAGCTCGTCGCTGACAAATAAATGCCGCAAGTAAGCTTTGGAAAAAGATTTGCAGGCATAGCAGGAGCACTTGGGATCCAGAGGGCTTGGATCTAAACGATACTCTGCGCGTTTGATAGAAACCCTGCCGTCGCTTGTAAAAAGAGATCCGTTGCGGGCATTGCGAGTGGGCATGACGCAATCGAACATGTCGACGCCATTATATATGCCATCGAGTAAATCGTCTGGTGTGCCTACCCCCATGAGGTAACGCGGTTTACTGACGGGCATATGTTCTGTGGCGGCTAAGCAAGCCGGCCACATGGCTTCTTTCTTTTCGCCGACACTGAGGCCGCCGATAGCGTATCCAAAAAGATCGGTGCTGCAAATTTCTTGAGCATGTTCTTTACGTAGGTCTTCATAGATGCCGCCTTGAATAATGCCAAATAGTTTGGATTCTGCTCGGTTCATGGTATTGATGCAACGATCCAGCCATTGTGTGGTTTTTTGCATGGCTTTTCGCACATCGTCACGGCTGCTTTGTCCTGGAGGGCATTGATCAAAGGCCATAATAATGTCCGCGCCTAAATTCATTTGGATTAGCATACTGTCTTCAGGTGTCATGCGATGAACAGATCCATCGAGATAGCTGCGAAAGGTCACGCCATCATCGTCAATTTGTACAAGGCTCTTAATATTTCCTGAATTTTTATGATTGCCGCGCGGCGCATTTTGCGCCAGGGAAAAAACTTGAAACCCGCCTGAGTCAGTTAGAATAGGGCCGTTCCACGACATGAACTGGTGCAAACCACCCATATCACGAACCAGTTTGTCTCCTGGACGCAGCATGAGGTGATAGGTGTTGCCCAGCAGAATTTGCGTGTTGGCCGTCAAAAGATCATCCGGTCCCAGCGATTTCACCGTGGCCTGCGTCCCGACGGGCATGAAAATGGGCGTTTCAATCATGCCATGAGGTGTTTGCAATTGCCCAAGTCTGGCACGGCCATCGGTATTTAAAACCTGAAAGGAAAATTGATTCATTTGGCAAAGTCCATTACGTCAAATAAGCAGGCGTCACCGTAAGAAAAAAAACGATATTCTTGACGAATGGCTTCGTGATAAGCTTCTAGGAAACGTTCACGTCCAATTGCCGCAGCGACAAGAAGTAATAAAGTGGTTTTAGGAACATGAAAATTAGTGACAAAGGCGTCGACGATTTTAAATTTAAATCCGGGTCGTATAAAGAGACGCGTTAGCCCTGATTCAGCTTGTAGTTCTCTTGCCTTAGCGGCAGCGCTTTCCAGAACGCGAACCGAAGTGGTTCCTACAGCAATGATGCGTCCGCCTTTTTGTCTGACGGCGTTAATCGTCTCTGCGGCCTGCTTACTGATAGACCATGGCTCTGCATGCATTTTATGCTCGTCTAAATTGTCTGTGCGAATGGGAAGAAAAGTTCCAGGGCCAACATGCAAAGTCACATAGACAAGATGCACACCTTTTTCTTCAATCATTTTGAGCAGATTTTGATCAAAATGCAGCCCCGCCGTAGGTGCGGCAACAGCTTGATTTTGGCTTGGATCAGCAAAAACGGTCTGGTAACGCTCTTTGTCTTTTTCGTCGCTGCTCCGTTCAATATAAGGCGGCAGGGGAATTTGTCCAAGCTCGTCTGCATGTTCTATAATATTTTCGGTAAAAGACATGCGATAAGCGCCGGGTTCACCTTCTATTTTTTCTAAAACTTTGGCAATCAGGGTTTGGCTGCTACCGATGGTGAGCTCGGCATTGATTTGTAAGACCCGTTTCGACTCGATCAAGACAATCCATGTGCCGTCAGGCAAGACTCTAGAAAGCAAAATTTCAACTTTGCCCCCGGTTGGTATTTTAAACCCTGCAAAGCGGGCCGGGATGACTTTAGTGTTATTTAAAACCAGAGCATCGCCAGGACTTAGGTAATCGATGAGATCTTTGAAGTTCGCATGCTGTGGTTCAGACATTTCTTTTTGAAAAACCAGCAAGCGCGAATCTGTGCGATGCGCTGCGGGCCTTTGTGCAATTAAATGCGCAGGAAGCGCAAAATCAAAATCTGATAAAGAGGACATACTAATACAACTGCCTAATCTCGGTGGCTGGGTAATAACGCTCTAAAATTTTTTCTGCGGGAAAGCCGGCTTTGGCGAGGTTCATGGTTCCCCACTGGCACATGCCTACGCCATGGCCATGCCCTCGTCCGGTAAAGGATACTTCGAGCCAGCCAAAAGAAATTTTATCGATTAATGTTGAGCGAATATTATTGTAACCTAAAAGTTCTCGAAAAGAAGTTGCGGATATTTGTTTCTTTTGTTTTTTATGGGAAATTTCAATTAATTTAGCGCGCCCAGTTTTGCTCGTTTGTATAATTTTTACATGAGAAATTTCACCGGGAAAAACGGATTTTAAAGAGTTACGAAGATTTTTTTTGGTGAGACTGTAGGTCCAATGATATTGTTTGGCTGTTTTGCAATAGCCACATTTACTTCCCGGCAAATAGGCCAGATTTTTACCCCAGGCTTCTTGAGCACTCTCGGTCTGGCCTCCACAAGTCGCATGAAAATAAGCTTCAATGGGTTTATTGTCGTAGGTGAGAATTTGACCTTTGGTTTGTTGTACTGCTTGTTCCGCTAAAGTGTGTTCTCTTTGAGCGCCGCCGTAGACTTGGTCAAGAACAGATGATTCCATGTGGTAGTTTTTATCAAGGCGGCGAAACTTTTGCCAAACAGCGTAGGTGCGGGCTGCAATAGCTTGCGCTTTCAATGCTTCCAAAGGCCAACTATGAGGGACTTCGCTGGAAACAATGCCAATCACGTAAGTTTCTAAGGGTAGCGTGTGAATGAGTGCCAGCTGCGGGATGCCATTGGTTAATTGCCATTTGATTTCTAAGGTATTGCGGTACTGACTCTCGTTAACAAAAATAAGGTTGGGGCTGTTGACGTTAACAATTAAAGATCCTGATTTTTTACCATTAACAACGACACCAGCGGCATCCGCAGTCATGGTGATTTTATCTTGTTGGCTTAAACTCGTACCATCGGTGCTTGAGACTGTGAGGTTGGAGCCTGTGATGGTTAATTGTGAGGATGGCTTGCCAATGGCAATACGAATTTCTTGCTCGGCAAGCAATGGGTGAGAGAGAACTAAGCATAGCAATGGGGCATATATTAAATGGCGTAGCATGTTGTCTAGCTAGCCTAAATTGGGGTTTACCGCCAGGCCTATTATGGCCTGGGTTTTTGCCTACATGTTGCTCGCTTTAGGAATTATATCATGGACATTCCAGGGAATCCCGGAGGCAAACCAGGCACTCCTCCACCTTCTTTTCCGTCATCACCACCGCCGTCATTGTTGCACCAGGGGGCGTCGGGCATGATAATGCACATGAGCATACAAATCAAGGGGTCACCAAAAGGACAGCCGCCTGTTGCTTCAGATGGTTTTTGTCCAACCAAAATATCAAGTGATGTGGCGAGAGCGCCTAGGCTGTCTTTTACGTTGACTTTGATTTCACCCTTTTTAACAGCGGTAAGTTTTCCTTCGTCAGTCACTGTGGCAACTTCGGGATCCGAGGAAGTGAAGGTGTAGGGAGCGACACCACCCCAAGCACCAAAGGTCAGCGTTTCTCCAATATCAAGATGTCCTGCTGCGGGCACCACCGTTAGTGTTTTTATGGAGACTGCGTTTGTTGCGGCAGCGGCGTCGATGCGGCATTTGCAAGCCGTTTCAATTTCTACTTTAGCGCCGGTAGATTGCAGTATGGCTTTGAGTTGAGCAGGTGTCAAAGTTGGATTTTGTGTTTTTAAGAGTGCAGCAAGGCCTGCGACCAGCGGTGTAGCCATGGATGTTCCTGATAATTTTCCATATTTATTTCCTGGTAGCGTGCTTAAAATCTCATCGCCTGGGGAAGCTAAATCGACAGTTAATCGACCCAAGTTAGACCAGCTTGGTTTTTTGTCGCTTGGATTAGAAGCAGCAACGTTTATCACATTGCTTAAACCTGCATTGGCAGGATAGCTTGGTGTCGTATCATTGCTGGCACCTTCGTTACCTGCAGCAGCGACAAATAAAACACCTTTTTGATTGGCTCGTTCAATAGCCTCAATAATAGGTTGTGCCATGGCTTTAGTCGCCGGAGCTCCCCAGCTGGCACTGATGATGTGGGCGCCGTTGGATATTGCGTAATCGATGGCCTTGGTGGAGCTAAATAAATCACCAGAACCATCTGCTCCCAAAAAGCGAATGGGCATGATGGAAACATGTTGGTTAATTCCAGAAATACCAAGATTGTTATTGCCAACGGCACCGATGATACCAGAGCAATGTGTTCCATGTCCTGGATTGGCAGAGGAGGTTTCGTCATTTGGGTTATTGTCATTGCCATGAAAATCCCAACCGTTGATGTCGTCAATAAATCCATTGGCGTCGTCATCTTTTCCATTGCCAGCAATTTCTTTTTGGTTGGTCCAGATATTTGCTGCGAGGTCTTCGTGTTTAGTATCCGCGCCGGTATCAATGACGGCCACGACGATATTGTTAGAGCCTTTGGTTAATCCCCAAGCGCTTAAAACATTGATTTTTTCCAGGGCCCATTGTTCAGAAAATCGCGAGTCGCTAGGTGTTTCCAGGGCGTGTAATTTGATATTTTCAACAACGTATTCGATATCTTGGTTGGCAACCAGCATGGATAGTCGGTGCGCAGTCGCTTTGCCGGAAGAGGTCTCCATCGATATTTTTGCTAATCTGCCGATTTGATGAATACTGGTAATTCTCACTGCGTTTTCTGCGTGAAGAACAGAAAGCGCTTTATGAAAGTTTATATTTTTTTTAACTTTAACAATATATTCTGCGGCAGAGACTTGAAGCGCGACGCAGAACACAAGTAACGACATGAATACTGGCCAAAGACGATACATCAATAACCCCCGGGGTTTATATTCGATACACGTTGTATCTAGGTATTCGGTATGCTCTCATCGATTAAGTTGTAAAAGATATAAGACACTAGGAGGATAGGAAAAGAAAAAGTCGCTTTTGGAGTTTACGCTATTGAAAGCTTCGATAAATATGGAAGTATCACGTGTTTATTGAGATTGAGGACTAAAAAATGCGCCATTCGCAAATGTTAATTCCTACGATGAAAGAAGATCCGGCCGATGCACAAGTGGTTAGTCATCGACTGATGCTGCGTGCGGGTATGATCAAGCGAGTGGCAGCGGGAATTTATAGTTATTTGCCGCTGGGTTTACGCGTGTTGCAAAAAGTTTCGCAAATTGTGCGCGAAGAAATGAACAGTGTTGGTGGACAAGAAATATTAATGCCGATGGCGCAGCCTGCTGAATTGTGGAAAAAATCAGGAAGATGGTCTGAATATGGTCCGGAATTGTTGCGGCTTAAAGATCGCAAACAAGCCGATTTTTGTCTAGGACCAACCCACGAAGAAGTGGTAACCGAATTAATGAGCGATCATATTAAGAGCTATCGCCAATTGCCTCAGACCGTTTATCAAATACAAACGAAATTTCGCGACGAGACTCGCCCCCGATTTGGATTGATGCGTGCCAGAGAATTCATCATGAAAGATGCTTATTCTTTTGACGTAGATCAAGCAGGTGCGATCTGTTCTTATGAAAAAATGTACCAAGCATATTGGCGCATATTTCAAAGATGCGGTCTCCGTTTCAAGGCCGTTGAGGCTGATACCGGAAGTATTGGCGGGAATAGAAGTCATGAATTTCAGGTGCTGGCTGATACCGGCGAAGATTTGATCGCAAATTGCGATCACTGTGGCTATGCAGCTAATATTGAATTAGCAAATGTTTTTGTTGCGACAGACTCCTCGCATACCGAAGAATTGCCTTATGAAAAAGTATTGACGCCGTCGCAGAAAACCTGCGTAGAAGTCGCAGACTTTCTGGGTGTATCAATTGATAAAACTGTCAAAACAGTTTTGTTTATGGCAGATGATAAACCGATCATGGCACTTTGCCGAGGTGATCATGAAATTAACGAAAGCAAATTGAAAAAAGCACTTCATGCTAATTGGGCTCGCCTCATGACAGATGAGGAGGCGCGTCTTTTAGTTGGGCCAACAGGTTTTCTGGGTCCAGTGGGGCTTAATCCTGAAATTCGCATTGTCGTTGATCGAGTTTTAAGCAAAATGCCGTCGTTGATTACCGGTGCTAATCAGCAAGATTATCATCTGGCACATGTTGTTTGTAATCGTGATTTTCCCGCAGAATTTTTGGATCTGCATTCCGCTACGCTTGGTGATATCTGTGGTCAGTGCCAAGTGTCTCCTTTTGTCTTTCATCGAGGCATAGAGGTTGGTCATATTTTTTACTTAGGCACAAAATATTCAGAGCCAATGCATGCGTGTTATCTAGATGAGAAGGGCTGTGAAAAAACCATCGAAATGGGCTGTTATGGAATTGGAATTGGTCGAACTGCTGCCGCAGCAATTGAGCAAAATCACGACGCTAAGGGTATTGTTTGGCCGTTGGCGCTTGCTCCGTTTCAAGTTTCTTTGGTTCGTCTTGGTCAAGATGAGGAAGTGGTAAAAACTGCAGATCAACTTTATCGGACCATGCTAGAAAATAATATAGAAGTTCTTTACGATGATCGCGACGAAAGACCTGGTGTTAAATTTGCAGATCATGATCTGATCGGTTGCCCGGTACGCGTCACTGTTGGGGGACGTTCTTTGAAAGAAGGTTTGATCGAAGTAAAACGCAGATCCAGCGATGAAGTGTCCCGTGTTGCGCTAGATAGCGTTATAACGTATATTGCTGAACAGCTGGCTCCTACCAAGGTGTAATATGTTGCTGGGTACGGTATTAATTGTTGTCGTTGTTGTTATTTTTGTTTTTACAATGGCAATGAGTTCGTTTTATTCGATTTCTGGTGTTTGGGAAAAAATTGAAGAAGAAGCGCAGAATGCCGGGAAAGAAAGAATTTCTTTAGGACAGTTTGGCCCTATAGTCGTGGGGCGCAGAGAATTGCCAGGAGGACACCAATCTTTTTTCGGCGTCACATTCGCAGGTACTGTTTGGTTAAAACGACGTGATTACGGTTCAGAAATATTTACAAAACAGGGATTTCCAAAAGAAATCGTGAAACATCTCGAAGGTCAAGTTTCGGTACGCTTGAGACTGCGTTTGTCAAAAGATAATTTGTTTCTGGATGGCGTTTTCATTCCTTATAAAATTGAATTTACCCGCACGCCTCCAGAGCTCACTGCTATGCGTGCCCTGGCTGCTATTCCTCGAAAATACCGCCGCGCTGAATTGATTTCGCTTAAAACACCGATAAGTGTAAGTGCTGCTTCGAAATAATTCTCTAGAATCGGTTGTTCCTAGTTTAAATAATAAGCTGTGCCTGCTTGAAACATTGGCGGTATTTAAGCTAAATAACTGGTATAAATTAGGCTTGGTTTGGATGCCGATAGTTGCAGATGCGCCGTTATTATAATCGCTATTTTCAGAATTAATATCCAGATAATTAAATAAAATATCAGGACTATTTTCAAAAAAAATGGTTTGAAAAGTAATACTGTTATTTGCTGAATGATATTGACGCATATTGCGCCACTCTATGACAAGCTCACGCTGAGGTTCTTCTCCTAAAACTTCGTAAAAAATTCCAGAGTTGGCATCGTTTTCAATTGGCCTTAAGTCATCCCAATAAGGTGCAATCAAAGAAATCCACGAAGCTTCGGGCAAAGTTGAATTATAGAAATTGGGCATAAGGCCATCGGTTAAACTAATGGTGCCATTGCTGCCAATGTATAAAATAAACTGACTTGCCTTTTGGCTTGCAAAGGGAAATCTAAAGGGGGAATTTAAGACGGAAATAGACTCGTCGCTTGCGGGTAATTTGATCCCAGAAATTGTTCGGTATTCGAAGTCAGGGCTGCTGACCTGTTGATATTTTTGCCAATTGTTGGAGTCGTAGATATTAATCAAAGTAACATCGGTTGAACTAAAGCGAAATTGGTGTGTCCCTAAAGTATATGGGATCCATTCTCTGGTAACAACACCGTCAAGCGCGCTTAGATCATTTTTTATGCCATCGTCAGGCAGAATAAAAATTTCTTTGCTATTGATGACCGCGTTGATGTTGCCTAAAGAGTTTCCGCAATTAATATTAAGGGCTGAGAGCATGATCTTGGTACCAATTTCGAAACTGCTGGCGTTGGAGGGAGGTGAGATATGCGTTGTCAAAATTTGATTTTCACAGTTGAGTGCACCAGAGTTTTGATCGTCATAGGCCCTAATCAACTTTCCGGTGAGGGTGGCATCCTGTAAGGCGTTCAAGCTTTTGCCGCTAGCTAGGATACGGTTTTTAATGTGGCTCCAGTCGGCATCGGGGTGGTATGCTTTGATGAGGCCAGCAAGTCCAGTGACGAATGGGGTTGCCATTGAGGTTCCGTCCATCTCCTGGTAACTTTGCGCAATTGTACTTAAAATGCTGACGCCTGGCGCTGCGGCGTGAACCATATAGCGGCCATAATTGGAAAAATTGGCTAAAGCGCCGCTTTGATCAATGGCGGCAACAGCAATGATATTTGGTAAAAGATAATTACTTGGATAAAACTCTTTTTGATCATTGTCGGCTCCGTTGTTTCCGGCCGCGGTTACAAAGAGTATTCCTTGTTTTATATGGCTAGCAATCGCCTCGTAAAGTGCTTTGGAGTAATCGCTGCCTCCCCAGGAATTATTAGTGGCAATGACATTTGCTTTTAAATTGGCGAGGTAGTCGAGGCAGGAGATCGCATCTGAAATATTTCCACTGCCAGAAGAATCTATAAATTTACAAGAAATAATTTTTGCATTCTGTAGCACACCACTGGTACCAATTTGATTATTTCCAGTTGCTGCAATAATTCCCGCAACATGAGTGCCATGGTTGTTGTCATCTAAGGGATTTCCTGTGCCATCAATTACGTTAACGCCATGAATATCGTCTATGTAGCCATTTTCATCGTCGTCAATTTGGTTGTTGGCAATTTCATTGGGATTTACCCATAAATTCTTGATGAGATCGGGATGATGGTAATCGACACCGGTATCAATAATACCGATAACAGTATTGGAATTGCCCACTGTAATTGACCACGCCTCTGGTGCGTTGATGTCGATGTCGTTTATGCCGTTAGAGAGTCCGGTATTTTGTAGGCCCCATTGTGAGGCAAACAGTTCGTCATTGGGGATGTCTGCTATTTTAACGCGATAGTCACGTTCAACATAAATCACTTGTGGGCTATTTTGGTACAATAGCAAGGCCTTGTCAGCCTCAGCAGCTGTTGAAAACTGATGCGATTCTAAGTCTTGTATGCTTTTAAATCGCTGAATATGGCTTACCATTGCTTGCAAATAGAGATCTTGTTTTTCTAGAAGAGAGCGTGATTGTCTAAATTTAACTAAAAGTCGACTTTTGGCATAAATGTTTTGTGTTGAAGAAACTATAATAACAGAGGTGATGAGCGAGATAACAAGTACTTTGTTCATATTTAAAATTTGCAAAATAATTTATTTAGGCTGGCGGCATAGGCGGCTGGCTGGTGATCTGCTGTTCCTGACTGGTCAACACTTGCCAGTGTTCGCGTATTATCTGGTTCTGGAAGTAGGGCGAAGGTTGCTTGGGCAGTGGCAGTTTCTAACCAGACTTCAGGCCCAAATTGCCTGTAGTCTCTGTTTAGCCAGCCCAAGATGAAAGGCACTCTATCGTTATTATTAATGAATCGGATAAGTGGAATTGTGGAGGCGAAGTTTTCTATGAAAGTAAGCGCTCCGCTGGCATCGGTAATTTGCGGCTGACCAAAAGTAATTAGTGTTTCAACGGTGTATTTGTCTGCTGTTAGCATCAGAGCTAAAGTGGTGGCCACGGCGCCGCCTAAACTGTGTCCTGCCAGGCGAATTTTTTTACCGGAGTTTTTATTAATGCTCGTCTTAATAATTTCGTAAACGCTTTGAGTTGTCTGAAGAAATCCGTCGTGAATTTTCATGCCCAATTTGGGATCATCAACCAGACGGAAATGCAGGTCATCCAGCCAGTTGTCCAGTGTTTTAGAGCCTAAAAAAACAATCCATAGGGCCTCTTGGTCTGCAAAGTAAAAATAACGCAATTCTCCATAAGAGCTGATAGCGACAGTAACAGAATTGTTTTTCAGAGCAGTTCCCAGTTTGGTTGGTGCGTCTGCATTCCACGAGCCTTTGGGCGATTCCTGTATTCCTGCACGAATAAGCGACATGGCGTGGCAGGAGTTTATGGCATTAAAAGGTGTATTATTTTTGACGGTCTTTTCTTCTTTATGATCAATATTGGTTGAGCAAATGGGACCCGGCGCCACGGGACCGCATTGAGATAAATATTCTAAATCCCGTTGGTAAGTTGTCTTAAAAAGCGATTGTTGTATTTTTAAGGATG
>CANFCB010000009.1 GCA_947445025.1 Myxococcales bacterium | reverse complement strand
TAAAACATCTTCAACTACAGAATTTGTTAAATCCACAAACGCGAAACACGTCGTGTTTTGCACACAAGATAATAATATGTGGCGTTTCCCCCATTCCCAAATCGTAAAACGCTGGCAAGATAAAGGCGCAAAAACTTGGAATACAGGCACACAAGGTGAAATCACCATTTGGCTCACGGGCCACGGTACTTTAGTGAACGCCTTTTATGAGGACAACTTTAATGACCAACGAAATTAAACTCATCCAGAACGCTTACGAAAAAATCAAAAATAAATATCAAGAAGCGCGCCAGCATTTCAATCGCCCCTTAACGCTTGCGGAAAAGATTCTAGTTGGTCACATGAATCAAGTCACTGACGAAGATGGCAATCAATTGCTCAGGCACAAATCATACGTTAATTTTTTTCCCGATCGCGTGGCCATGCAGGATGCCACCGCACAAATGGCTCTTTTGCAATTCATGACCGCCAGCCAGCCCATAACAGCCGTGCCGACGACTATTCATTGCGATCATTTGATTCAAGCAGAACGAGGCGCTGGAGTTGATTTAAAAAATGCCCTCAATGAAAATCACGAAGTTTATGAATTCTTACGAACCGCTGCCAACAAATACGGCATGGGATTTTGGAAACCCGGGTCTGGTATTATTCACCAAGTGGTCTTGGAAAATTACGCTTTCCCCGGTGGCATGATGCTCGGAACTGATTCGCATACGCCAAACGCCGGCGGGCTTGGCATGATCGCCATCGGAGTTGGCGGTGCTGATGCTGTCGACGTCATGATCGGTGAGCCCTTTAGCTTGCGCTGGCCTGGCGTGATTGGCGTGAAACTGACCGGATCGCTTTCAGGATGGACTTCGCCCAAAGATGTCATTTTAAAACTCATGGGAATTTTGACCGTGAAAGGCGGCACCAGTTGTATCGTCGAGTTTTTTGGCGAAGGCTGCCATAGCATTTCAGCGACGGGAAAAGGCACCATTTGCAATATGGGTGCTGAGCATGGCGCAACCACTTCCGTATTTCCTTACGACGACAACATGTCGCAATATTTACAAGCAACCGATCGTGGCGAATGGGCCAATTTAGCTGACAACTTTAAATCTTTTCTAACAGCCGACCCAGAAGTCTATGCCGAACCGGAAAAATTTTACGATCGCGTGATTCATATCGATCTGAATACCCTAGAGCCTCACATAGTTGGTCCGCATACCCCGGATTTAGCCAGACCCATTAGCGAGATGAAATCAGCAATAGCCAAAGAAGGTTACCCAGAAATCCCCAAAGCTGCCTTAATCGGCAGTTGCACCAACAGCTCCTACGAAGATATCGGTCGCGCTGCTTCTATTGCCAGCGCTGCCGCAAAAGCAAAACTGAAAGTTAAAATCCCCTTTTATATTACTCCGGGCAGCGAAACTGTTCACGCCACCGTTGAACGCGATGGATTGCTGAAGCAACTTACCGACATCGACGGCGTTCTGCTCGCTAATGCCTGCGGACCCTGCATTGGGCAGTGGCATCGAACCGATATCGGTAAAGGCGAAAATAACGCTATCATCAGTTCTTACAATCGCAACTTTCCTGGTCGTAACGACGGCAATCGCGCCACTTTGTCTTTTTTAGCGAGCCCCGAAATTGTCACTGCCATTGCCTTGTCGGGAAAATTATCTTTTAACCCCTTAAAAGATAAACTCATGAACGAAGCGGGTGTTGAAGTTTTATTACCCATCCCCGCTTCTGATGCTTTGCCTGCTTTAGGCTTCAAAATCGATCGCACCGGTTATGAACCACCGGCGGCCAATGCTGATTTAGTCGAAGTGATAGTCGATCCCCACTCCCAAAGACTTGCTTTACTCAAAGCTTTTCCCAAGTGGAGCGGCAAAGATTTCATGAGCATGCCCGTGCTTTTAAAAGCCAAGGGCAAGTGTACCACCGATCACATTTCTCAAGCTGGCGTTTGGTTAAAATACCGAGGACACTTGGATCAGATTTCCAACAACACCTACATCGGAGCTATCAACGCTTTTAGCAGTGAAACTGGCCATGGCGTCGATGTTACCAATCCAACTTCGCCATCAAAATCCTATCCTGACATTGCCCGTCACTATCAAAGCCAACACATAGACTGGATGGTAATTGGCGATGAAAATTTTGGAGAAGGCTCTAGTCGAGAACATGCCGCGATGCAGCCAAGACACCTGGGTGGCAAAGTAATTATCGCGCGCAGTTTTGCTCGTATTCACGAGACCAATTTGAAAAAACACGGGATTTTACCCATGACTTTTATCAATGCTGCTGATTACGACAAATTTGAAGCCTTAGATAGAGTCGATGTGGTGAACTTAAATCAATTGGCTCCCAAAAAACCGGTCGAGGTGATTTTACACCACGCCGACGGACGTACTGAAACAATCCAATGTCAGCACACTTTATCTGACGAGCAGATTTTGTGGTTTAAGGCAGGCTCTGCGCTTAATTATTTGGCACAAAAGCATCATTAGTGTTTAAAGATCACTATTCCAATTTATCTGATGATGACAACTACCAAGTCCGCTTTCAATTGACAGCATCACATAACTTTAGGCAACTTTCCCCACAGGATTTTAAAGTCACGGCCAGACCATTTAGGTATTCGTTATTTTCGTGAGCGGAGTTATCATTCTTCGGGTTGAATTTTTTTAATGCATCTTGGTACGGTGCAGCGCACTTGTTCTCATGGCACACCATAGCCTCATTGCATGGCTTATTACTGACGCCTGTCTCCTTGTCCTTCGGAGTTTCACCCTGCCCACAGGCGGCGATACCGATCAAGATTATCGTCAACAACAATAAAGGCAACATTTTTCGATACATGCTTTTTTCCTCTTTTTTTGGTCATGTGCATTATCAAATTAACACTCATGGATTTGAGTGTGCAAATCTATCGACAATAATTATTTGAACGCAGGTTCACGCACATGAATTTGTCATGACAACTACCGAGCCGTGAACGCTTACGTTTTATAAGCCTAAAATGTCTCCAACTTTAATCGAGTAGCCGTTCAGAAACTCTTTAATTTGGAGACGTTTTTTTCCCTCGAGCTGTGCTTCGTGAAAAGCCACAACCCCATGAGATGTCTGCACGCTTAAGTGCGAGCCGGCCTCCGTAACCGTTCCAGGGGCTAGTTGGGATTTCGAATCAGCAACGTCTAATACTGTGGCATTAAAAAGACGAAGCACCACACCTTTGTGAAAGGTATAACTGCCCGGCCAAGGTTGCATGGCACGGCTGTGATTAACGATTTCACGATTCTTCAAGTGCCAATTAATTTCACCGGATTTTTTAACCAGTAGCGAAGCGTAAGTAACTCCTTCGCTTGCCTGCGGAATTTTAGGCAACGCTTTTGCTAGCAGCAGAGGCAAGCATTGCAACAAAGTTTCTTTACCGACTTCAGCCATTTTTTTGCTGAGGGTAACAGCGTCATCACTGGCTTGAATCGGTATGGAAACCATGCGGTAAACATCACCAGCATCAAGCAAAGGCACCAGTGCCATAATTGACACACCCGTTTCCTCGTCACCCGCCAAAAGTGCGTGCTGAATGGGCGAAGCACCTCGCCAACGAGGCAGTAAAGATCCATGGATATTAATAAAACCAAAAGTCGGAATGCTCAAAAAACGCGTAGGGATAATACGTCCATAAGCAACAATAATCGCCATATCAATGTGGGATTTTTGAAACTCCTCATAGAATTCTTCTCCACTTTGGGAATCTTTTTTCAAAGAAGCGGGCTGATAAATCGGAAGATCATATTTTACAGCCACTTCTTTGACAGCAGGTGCATGAATCTTTTTCCCGCGATGAGAGGGTTTGTCGGGTTGGCAAACCACCATGGCAATGGTGTGTTCGTTATTTAAGCAAAACTGTTGCAGGCCTTGCAAAGCAGGAACTGCAAATTCAGGGGTACCAAAAAATGCGAAATTGGCCATATAATACTCTTTTAGTAAAAAAACTTATCTTAAAAAAGCCCTTGTGATGATCATGACAGAATACTCGCGCTTTTAAAAGAGTTTGCCAGTATGCCAAAAGCAAAGGAAAGCAAAATATGATGCGTATTATTTTTATTCTGTCACTGACTCTGGTACCAATTGCGCACGCTCAGATCGAAATTAAATTGCCGGTTCAAACAGAACCAGCAAAGCCGCTGGACGTTAATGCGTCGAAGACGGCGCCAGCTCAAACAGTTTCTGTTCAGCCTGCTCCTGAATATCCCGTTTCGGCGTCAACTATTGGTCTTATCTTGCCACTGAGCGGCTCTACTGCAGTGTACGGCGAGCGTGCTTTGATTGCGGTGCAAATGGCTTTAGGAATGCCTGTACTGAAGTTTAGCGGGCAGCCTTTTATGGCGCAGACCAATGGCAAGCTAAACCTGATAATTGCCGATTCTAAAGCAGATGTTCAGGTTGCTGAAAATCTCGTGCAAGATTTAGTGGAAAAGCACCAAGTAGTTGCCATTTTAGGGGATTTCTTGGTTGATTCTTCATTAAGTATTGCGAAAAAATCTGAAAAACTTTCTGTTGTGAATATGTCTCTGTCGCGCCGAGAAGGTTTGACAGATATTGGTGATTGGGTCTTTCGGCTTGGTTTGACAACGTCTAAGCAAACCCGCGCCTTAGTTGAGCGTATGCGCCAGGTTCGCTCCATGAAGAAATTTGCCGTGCTATACCCGACGCATCCTTATGGCATTGAAATGAAAGACAGCTTTATCAAAGAGGTGAAACGTCAAGGAGGTGAAGTCACCATATCTGTTGCGTATCAGCCCAGCGAAACCACTTTTATGAGTCATGTCAATCAATTAGGACATCGCTTGTTTGCTAAAAATCCTGAATATCAAGCTTGTGTCTTGCAAACAAAAAATGAAGAAAAATGCAAAAATTTGGTCATGCCGCAAGTTAATTTTGATGCGCTTTTTATACCAGATTTCCCGAAAACTGTGAGCTATCTGGTTCCCACTTTGGTGGCGCAAGATTTTTTGGTTTCACAAAATGAAAACGTCGTGAAGTCCTATCATAAACGAGCGAAGGATGCGCGTCCGATCCAGTTACTTGGTCCGAGCAGTTGGAACGGAGATCTGCTAGCACAACGTTTGGGTAATCAAATAGACGGCTCCTTGTTTGTTGACGGTGTTAATTGGGCAAGCACAAATCCCGCCATGGCTCCATTTTTGAGGCAGTTCAAACAATTGGCCCACGGAGATCCATCATTGATAGAAGCGCAAGCGTACGATGCTGCATCTCTTTTGCGGTTTTTATTAGAAACTTCAGAGTCTAAAATTTTGATTAAAACACGCTTAGATTTACAAAAAGCCTTACTGCAAGTCAAAAATTTTAATGGGCTAACCGGCGGGATTTCATTTGATGCTTCTGGTGATTCAGTGGTACCTTTATCTTGGTTTTCTTTTGAAAAAGGCCAACTGGGCGCATTGTAGCTATATAGATAGGTTGGTTATTTGAGAGCGGAGTTTAATTCCATGGTATCGTATATAAAAATAGAAAGCGAAATATCATCTGAAGATGCGAAAGATATTATTAAAAAATCCAAAGAAGAAGTCGATAAGTTGCTCCAAAAAACCGATGAAGAAATATCTGTGAGGGTTCAAGAGGCAAAAGAAATGGGCACCAAGAAGGGATATGAAAAATCCCAGGAGCTGAAGGATAAACTCGCGAAATTGGAAGTTTTGGTTTTGAGCGAAGTCAAAGACGGGGTCGTGCAGACCGCATTTAGTGTGGCAGAAGATATTTTAAATGCCTCAGTTAATGTTTTTCCAAGTGCTGTGCTTTCAATTACGCAAACGGCATTGAGCGAAATCCCCGATACGACTCATATTTGGCTTCGGGTTAATCCCGTGGATGCGCCTATTTTTGTGCAAAACAAGCAGAAAATTATTGATGGATTAGAGCGCGTCAAGGAGATTGATATCAGAGAAGATAAACAGGTGGGCAGAGGCGGTGTGTTGATTCAAACTGAATCTGGCGTTATCGATGCCCAAATTAAAACGCAAATCGAGGAAATGGCTCGGCTCTTAGGGGTGTAAAACATGGTTCGGGTAATTAAAAACATAAAAGATGAATCTGAAGTATCAACGCCAAAAGTAGTAGTCACAGAAGCAAAAGAATTGATCGGGGGACGGCTGATTGATCGCGACGTCTACAAAGCTGGGCAAATTGCCAAACAGATAATGAAAGACGGCGAAGTCGAAAGAAAAAGACGTTTGTCTGAAGGGCTTAAAACCATTGCTTTGGCAAATGAAGCGGCCATGGTTGACGGCGCTGCGGATGCATTTGCCGAAGTTGCTAAGGCTGCGATTACTGTTTTTCGTAATAAAGCGCATCGATATGTTGATGTTGAAAGTGACTTGCGCGTGCTGGTACAGGAAATTGTGCAGAAAGTTTTAGGTACGCCCTCGCCATTAGATAGCAAAGAGTATGATGCGCTGGTGGCCAAGGGAGTTTTACAATTACGAGGACGTCGTCAAATTAAACTGCAATTTCCGCAAGGAGAGCTTGCACAATTGAAAATAGAACATAGTCAATTGATGGCTGGGCTTGAAAAAGAAATTGATTTTGATTTAGAAGAAGTGTCCAATGTCCCTGCAGGATATGTGCGGGTTGTCACTGATGTCGGCAGTGCGCTCTGTAAGATAAGCGCAGCCGTCCAATCTCTTTCGCAAACCATTTAAGGAAAGCTTCAGGCCATGACGAACGCTGCTGTTAACGATGAACTGCCGACTTTACCAAAGCACATCGCTATTGTGATGGACGGCAACGGGCGTTGGGCCAATAAAAAAGGCCTGTCGCGTATGGAAGGCCACAAGGCAGGCGTCGATGCGGCGTTAGAAATCGTGAAGTATTGCGGCGAGCTAAAAATTCCATATTTAACGTTGTATGCATTTTCATCGGAAAATTGGCGCAGACCCACTGAAGAAGTTTTAGGACTGATGAGTCTTTTGTATGGCTACTTAACCAAAGAATCAGATTCACTGGTTAAAAATGGGGTATCGCTTCATACCATTGGAGCCAGCAATCGTTTGCCGGAACTTGTGCAAAATGCGCTCAGTGAGGTCTGTGAAAAAACCAAAGCAGGGACGCGTTTACATTTGACGCTGGCGTTATCTTATGGGGCTCGCGATGAAATCACCAGGGCCGTGCAAAAAATAGCTAGCGACGTGCAAAATGGCTTGATTGCAATTGATAAGATTAATGAAACCCTGGTGAGTGACTACCTAGACACAAGAAAAATGCCGGATCCCGATTTGTGGATTCGCACCAGCGGTGAAATGCGACTTTCTAATTTTTTGTTGTGGCAATTGTCTTATGCTGAACTTTATGTAACACCGGCATATTGGCCGGATTTTACACGCTCTGAATTTGATAAAGCTTTAAGCGATTTTTATGCGCGCGAACGTCGGTTTGGATTAACTTCTGAACAGATTGTAAATCCCTCTTAAGAAAGATGAATTGAGAAAAAGATGAATTTATTGCTTCGTGTTTTAAGCTCAGTGACACTGTTGCCCATTGTCATTTATGTGTTGTGGCAAGGTGGCCTTGGATTTGCCATTTTGATCTTGCTTGCTTTCGCGGTGTCATTATTTGAATATACCTCCATGGTAATGAATCAGCATCGTGGCTGGCAGGTGCTCAGTTTTCTATTTAGTTTGATTGCTGCGGTACTTGTTTTTTATGCGAACTCGCTTGCCGCTACTGTTGTTTTAATCGGAACGCTGTGTTTTTTCATTGGTGCTTATTTTACCCTCAATCCTGATTTACCAAAATGGCAATTTGAAAAGGTCTGCGTCTTGTTGTTTGGAGTTTTTTATATCGGCAGCGGATTTTTATCGATCTATTTGCTGCGGACGGGGGGTACACTTATCGGCCACAGCGAGCTTGGGCTGCAGTTTATTTTTCTGTTGCTGCTGGCAACTTTTTCCAACGATACTTTTGCTTACTTTGTCGGGAAATTGTTTGGAAAACATCTTTTAAATGAAAAGGTGAGTGCTAAAAAGACCTGGGAAGGATTTTTTGGCGGTGCGCTGTTTACGGTTATCGTCCCCTTTGCCGCTAAAATATTGTTTGCGTCATTATCGGTTCGCGACATATTTTTTATCACCATCCCTATAATTTTTCTTGCACCTTTGGGAGATTTAATCGAAAGTCGCATCAAACGCTTTTATGGATTTAAAGATTCGGGAAAGATTTTACCAGGCCATGGAGGTTTGCTTGATCGCGTAGATGCTTTGTTGATTACTAGCATTTGGGTAGCAGCATATGCATTTCTTGTGCGCGCGGCTTGATAGTCGATATGCCAACAGTTTTTAAGTCAACGAGGTTTTTGTGGGTGCAGACAAGAAGTTTTCAGACGTGAGCCAAGCTCGGCAGGAACGTCGGGAACATATTGTTTCGGCAGCGCAGTCACTGTTGGGCGCTTTTGTCGAAGACAATTTTGATCCGGTGCATTCTCTGCTTTGCCCTATTGACGTGGTGATGGTGGCAGGTGCACCCTGGCTTAGAGATGGCCTTGAACGCGATTTTTTTAAAGACGAGCCGGGCTATCGTAAAATCGGCGGTGGCGCCAATACGCCAGCGGTGGCCTATTTTTTCCGCAGTGCGGTTAATCTAATTTACTATTTAAAGCGACAAGGTTTTTACCTTCCTAGAGGGACCAGCGTTCCTGCCGCTGGCATGGCTTGTTTTTTTGACTGGGATAATCGTGGTCGTTTTAATTTTTCACCAGATCGAAGCGCTATTGTAACGTTGATTAAAGGTGCGCAAGTATCTGAGGTTATTATGGCGGTTCGAAAAAATGGCGAAGATAAAAAAAGCTACACTGTATGCCAAGTCAGCGTTTATCCTGGCGATCAAATCGATCAGGCTTTAATCGGTTACTCTGATTTACCCTAGAGAATCAAAATGTCGGATCAAAGCGAAAATAAAGAAATAGCGCTTCAAGAGCATCCTTGGTTAACATGGACATTGATAGCCGCGAATATTTTTGTCTACCTAGGCACCCAAACCCAGGCCGACTGGATCAAGTGGGGCGCCGTTGATCCCGTCTACGTATGGTCTGGGGAAATATGGCGAATGGCTACGGCCATCTTTTTTCACGGCGGTCTTTTACATGTTGGGCTTAACTGTTTTGTCTTGTTGCAAATAGGACGCTTGCTGGAGCCGTTAATCGGTCCTGCACGATTTTTATTTGTGTTTTTAGTTTCAGGTATTACCAGTTTTGCATTCTCCCTTTTGATAAATAGCTCGAATGCAGTGGGATCTTCCGGGGCGATATTTGGATTGGTCGGGGCTCTGTTGGGGATATTTTTAATTTTGCCTAAAAATAAAATGGAACGACAGCTCCTGCGCTCACTGCTTTGGTTTATTGCTATTAATATTACCTTTGGTTTTTTGCTTAATTTGACAGTGACTTCATTTGCCATTGATAATGTTGCACACATTGGTGGCTTGTTTTCTGGATTTTTGTTGGGATTGGCATTTGCAGCAGATAAGTCAAACCGTCGCTTATTAAGCGCGTTTTTTTTAGTGACTGGTTTTTGCCTTTTGTTTGTCTCGGTAAGCTTAGCAGTCAAACCTTTTTTCTCTGCCAATTATTATTACCAAATGGGCCTTCATGCTTTAGGGCAAAATAAAATTCAAGAAGCCACTGGGTTGGCAGATATTCTAAAAAAAATGCAGCCTGGTGACGCGCGAGCAGCGCTGTTACAGGCAAGAATTGCCGCCAGAAACGGACAGGACTCAATTTCTAAAAAATATTTCAAACAAGCCATTATAAGCAGTACAGATTTAAGTGATCTTTGGCAACTGGCTTTTAGGAATCCCGATCAAAGTTCTGATGCCTCTGGCTTGCTTTTTGTGGACGTTAAATCAAGCCAATTTTTATGTGAAGCATTTTTGCAGCATGAAAGTAGTCAGCTTTTGCCCGAAATGTTTAATGAGTGCGCCTGGCTTTTGCTGATGAAAGATCTGTCAAATAAATCATATAAAGACCAAGCATTGCGATGGGCAAAAAAAGCAGCGGCGTTATCAAAAAATTCAGAGCCAGAGATATTACATACCCTTGCTGAAGCTTATGCTCAAAATGGAAAAATAGATGAAGCGATTATGACGATGGAAAGAATCGTTTTACAAAAACCAAAAAACGCACGTTTTTTTATGAATGAAAAACAACGCTTTGAGAAATTAGCAAAACAAGCGCGAGCTGCCCAATTTTAAACAAGGCGTTTCATAAAAGCAGCGATCACTAACGCTGCGATGAACATGCAAAAGGAAAAAGCAAGATGAAACCCCACATGGGTTGGTCTCGGAACGCGAGTGCTAAACATGGATTCTTCTGGGGTAACCCATAACTCATCTTCTGTTTTTGGTTCAAGGGTATGATGAGTATGTCGCTCCATGAGATTCTCTTTATTTTGAGCACAATTTAGTTTTACCCTGCATAACCTTTGTGTGGACTGATTTATTCATGTGATCATGCATAAATATTAATTCATTTTCACTAAACGGTTGCTTTTCACTTGGACTTCCCGTTAAGACATACTGTCTTTTGAATTTTAGGTGGATACAAATATGGCAAGTCGAATGGTTGTTGAAAAAATTCCTTTAAAAGTAATTCAGCGTTATCATCATAATTCAATTAATAATTTTGGTGAGCACGAAACCTTAGTAGAAGCCATAGCCAAGCGTCCAGGTTTTTTTGGACCAAATCCGGTTGCGTATTTATCGATTATGGCCCGCAGGCCCTTGGTTCAACTAAGTGATTTAGATGAAGCATTGCTAAATGATCGCACTTTGTTGCGTGCGACAGCATTTCGCTCATCACTTTTTTTGCTTTGCAGTGCAGACTATCCTATTTATTTTCGTGCACTTTATCCGCAACTAAAAGCAAATGGTTTTAAGCAGCTGGATGCAGGCAATATTAGCGAAATGATTTTTCGTAAAATGGAAAAAGCCCTGCTCGAAGCTAATTTTGAATTACCCCAAAGTCATGATCAGATCGTAGAGTTTCTCTTTGCTGGCAAAAAGCAAATTCCTGATATGGATACTCAGCGATTGCTTTTACGCAAATTGTGCGATGTTGGTGTTTTGGCGCGCACGCATACCAAGGGCTGGAAGGGCAATGATTTTTCTTATGTTCTGATTAAAAATTGGATCCCCGAATCGCAATTGACCTTTGATAATCCAGAAATGGCGCGCACCGAAACCATCCGACGCTATTTGCGTTGTTACGGTCCAGCGTCATTAGAAGATATAGCCTGGTGGACGGGGCTGCCAGCAGTACAGGTGCAGCGTTCGGTTACTCACTTGCGCAGAGAGGCGGTTCGCATTCCTGTAGAAGGGTATAGGGATGATTTATACGGCCTTCGAGAAAATATTGATGACATGAAAAATCCGGGAGAAGCACGAGAAGCAATCCAGTTTCTGCCACCTTGGGATCCTTATAGTTTTGGTTGGCTCAATCGACGTCGATTAGTGGATCGAGAATTTGCCAATTGGGTCTATGATCCGGCCGGTAATGCGACTGGCGTTATTGTCGACAATGGCAAGGTTATTGGTCTTTGGCAATTTCGAGATAGCCAAACCAATATTTTAGAATTTCATATTTTCGCACCTTATGCGAATCAGAGCCGAAAAGTGTTTCGTCGAGCAGAAGAACACTCTTTGTTGTTGGCTAATCTGTCTGGTGCCACCGCTGTTAATATTTTTGAAAGACCTTTATTGGCACCTTTGTCAGCAAGACCGCTTGGATCATTTTTATGGCCGCTGGGTAAAGAGCCTCCTTTCAAAACACCCGATGGGAGATTGATGGAAAGTCCCATGGAGCGAAGAACATCCAATACCTTTCGTACCAGTTATCTTGATAGTGAGCATGTCGTTCGCATTTCTTAAAAACCATGAAAAAAGTCTCCCCTTGATTTGTTTGTCCTAAGGGCCACATTAGCGATCTTTCATTAGGACAAAAAATATGGTTTTTAGCCGCTGGTTTTATTTTCATTTTGTAAAAATCTTGAAAGCGCCGCGAAATTTTTGGAATGATTTTGAGTTGCCCGAGCATAATGCTTACGTCATTTGGTTTGGTTTTATCTGTTTATTTTTCGGTATTGGCTTGGAAGCGTGTAGTCAATTTTGGTTAGTAGATTTGACACAACAAGCTTTAATACAGGACACTAATCTGCTTGATCAATTGGCGACAGTTTTTAAAATGCCGCCAGAAAAATGGACTGAATTTTTCTCGAAGCAACTTGTTTTTTCTAAGAAAGAAAGCGCGTTAATGATCCTGCTGTTACCGGTTGCTCCTTATTTTGTCATTTATTTATTCGCTGGTGCTTTGCATTTTTCCATGAACATATTTGGCTATATTCGTTCCTTTGAACCGTCTTATGACCGCACACTTAGCATTGTTTGTTTTTCGACGGCTCCAGCTATTTTCACAGTGATTCCCGTAGTGGGGATTTGGATTGCCACTGTCTGGATTTTAATGTTGTTGGTAAAAGGACTTTGTAAAAATTACCAACTGACTTTTTTTAAAAGTTTGATCTCTGTGTTGCTTCCGGCATTTTTGATTAAAATGATTTGGATTTCTGCTATGCAATCTTTGCTAGCTGCTATGCCAAATTCATACTTTGATCATCCATTGTTGAAAGCAATACCCGTGCAGAGTTTGTTATCTGTTCCAGTTCCGATAAAATAGAGGCAAACAAGGAGTGGCAATGGCTGTTTTTACGCAAGATCTCACAAGTCCTCAGGTGATTTTTCTTATTATTTTTGCTTATCTTTTGGGATCTATCCCCGTGGGTTTCTTACTTTCCAAATGGTTTGCAAATATAGATCCGCGCTTAGTTGGAAGTGGCAATATCGGGGCAACCAATGTTGCGAGGGCTGGCGGTTTTCGTTTAGGTCTGACTACATTTTTTTTAGATGTTACTAAAGGCGCCTTGCCTGTTTTGTTGGCAATGTCTTTACATCTATCGATTGAAACACAGGCCGTGCTTGGGCTGATAACGGTCCTCGGTCACTGCTTTCCGGTGTGGCTGAATTTTAAAGGTGGCAAAGGGGTTGCGACCGGTCTTGGTGCTTTATTAATTCTCTCGCCTGCTATGGCCGCAATTGCTTTCATTGCATTTTCTTTAGGTTATGGGATAGGCAGGCAGGTGGCCGTTGGTTCTATGGTGGCAGCATTTACTGTATTGGGATGTAATTTTTTTCTGCTTTCGAATGGGTTTATGGCATCGATTTTAGTTATCATGAGTTCAGTCATTGTTTTGTGTCATCAAAATAACATTCGAAGTTTTTTAAAAAACAAGAAAGAGGGATGAAATGATCAAGGTATTTCGGGCAATAGCGGCTTTGGGATTTTTTATTTTTCTAAGTGTTGCCTGTATCGCTCCCGTGGCGACGAATCCTCAGGCGCTAGCTCAAGAAAATGCTTGTGTGCAAAGCTTGCAATTGGGCGATTACCAAGGTGCGAAAACCAGATGTGAACTTTGTTTAGAGTACAACGAGAACGTACCTGAATGCGTGAACGGTCTTGGGTTGGTTGCATATGCCAACAACGATACCGACACCGCTGTTAAATATTTCACTCAGGCCATTCAGATGAGTTCTAATTTTGCCCAAGCGCGCAATAATTTAGGAGCTATTTAT
The DNA here is from genome assembly GCA_947445025.1 of Myxococcales bacterium. Taxonomy (GTDB): domain Bacteria; phylum Myxococcota; class UBA727; order UBA727; family JABDBI01; genus JAHFEG01. Next base: position 25,004 of record CANFCB010000009.1, on the reverse strand, counting down.
TTTAAGCAGAGCAAATTTACCGAAGCGCTGCCTTTTTTTAAAGAGTCAGTTAACATTGATCCTGGTTATCAGGATGCACGCTACAATTTGGCCTTGAGTTATTTGCGTGTGGGACAAAAGGCCATGCTGGCGCAAGATAACAGCACGGCTAAATCTGATTTTTCTAACGCCCAAGATCAGTATCGTAAACTCACGGCGGTGAATGCCGCTTATGCCAATGCATATCGTGATATGGGATTAATTATGACTTATCTGGCATCAATGCAAACAGATCAGGGGCAATTGCAGAGTGATTTAAACAAAGCCAATGATTATTTTAAACAATGTTTACAAGTTGATGGCAATAACGAAGGTTGTCGTGAAAGTTACGGACATACCTTATTGTATCAAAATCAATTTGATATGGCGCTGTATCAATTCGTTCAATGCCTCAGCATTGATAAGACCAATGTCGTTTGTATTCAAGGCATGGAAGCTGCTTATCAAGGCAGCCAGATGAAAAGCGGCGCGCTTAGTTCTTACATGCAAATGCTGAAAGCAAATCCCAATGACGCACAGGGACATTTGGGTTATTGTATTGCTTTGTTTCAAAATGGCATGAACGATATGGCAGCGGCTGAATGTCAAAATGCCTCGCAATTGAATGCCAAATTATGTGATGCTTACTTTCAGTTGGCCATGTACTATAAGAAAACGCTTAATTCGAATAATGCTTTAACCAATTGCAGGTCATATATTTTGTGTGATCAAAGTCAAAAAAACACTGATCAAACCGCACAGTGTCAGCGAGTGATAACGACCTTAAGTGGTCAGTAAAACGATTCATGTAAAATGGAGTAGCGTCGATGTCAATCAAACTCAACATTGCGATCAGGGTGCCGGAAGAAGCCACGCGTGAGTTTGATTTGCTTTTTGACAAACCTGTCATCACTATTGGCCGTGATCGCGAAAATGACATTCAAATTCCACTGAGTGCAGTATCTCGTCGCCACGCTCGTATTTATAAGGAACAAGGCGATTGGTTTATTGAGGATTTACATTCAACCCATGGAACCAAAGTCAATGGACAGGCACTGGGGCCGGGCGGTAAAAAAAAGCTGAATAATGGCGATCAAATCCAGATTGTTTATGCTTTTATTACCTATAATAAAATCAGTGGGCAGCAGCTAGAGGAAGAGGACATAAGCGAGGAAAAGACCGAGGTGGTGGCACGCAAAATGGTCCATAATGTTTTGGGAAATCTCGATGAATCACCTGAGATTACTCATTTGCTCGTGATGAATGGACCGTTGCAAGGAAAGAATATTGATCTTGGTCCCAATGTAACCGAGGTGGTTTTTGGTCGAGGTGAGAATTGCGACGTCCGTTTGGAGGATGCAAGTATTTCAAGACGTCATGCCAGGGTTATCCGAGACTGGAATGAATATTTTGTGGAAGATTTAGACAGCAAAAATGGGGTGATTGTAAATGGACAAAAGACCACAGGCAAAACCCGTTTAAAAAATAATGATGAAATTGATTTGGGTACGATTCGTCTGACTTTTGTTGATGAGCAAGCCAGCATTTTGGTAAAACTCGGCGAGATTACAGCTTTTGCCAATGAGGTTAAGAAAAACGAAGTCAAAAGTGTACCAAATATTATAGGTTTGCCTAATACTAAGGCACCGATGCCCTATGAAGCTGCCAGTCAGCCACCTGCGCAACCCGTAGCTGTACCGGAAAAAACAGCAAAAAGCACCGATGCGACAGCTTCGCAAGTGCACATCACGCCTTCGTCGCGTAGACGATTCGGGACAGAGGAGTATGTGCTGTTGGCTCTAGTTGGTTTGGTGGTGGTGGGCTTGATCGTCGGTGCAGTGATTGCGCTTGGATAAAAGCAGCACGCGTTACCCGGGGTCGTTATGCCAGCGAAGGCTGCAATGTCGACAAAATAAATCCCACTTACGTATTGCCATTAAATTAGCTTTTAATTTATTATGTTTATGTATTTGGTTGCTGGGCACGGTGCCCGTCAAAGCAAATGCCGCGCCCATTCTCGCAAAAGTACGGCGCGGCAGGTCTATCACTAGAACCGGGGCGAAAATTAACACTCCGGTTCTGCTTGTAAAGCTTTTTTTAAAAAGCTTTGTCCGGAGTAAATTATGTCAAACAAGGTTTGTATCCCCATAGATATATTTCGTAATTTTAAACTATCGCTACGTGCCAAGTTTGTTTGGGCAGAGCTTTCGCTGTTGCCACGAGGTGTGAATGGCGAATTTGTTATTCATCAAAAAGAGTTGAGTTTGCAGTTGGGTGTTTGTGTGAGTACGCTTAGGCGGGCTATAAAATCTCTTGAAGAGAATCAGCTGATTCAATTTGTGGGGTTGTCGGACCAGCATTTTAAGAAGTTTGTTTTTAAGAATGATGGTGTCGATGAGAAAATCCCCCTACCCCCTTTTTCCAAGGGGGACTAAATCCAAAAATAATCGAGGGTGAACTTCTTAAATCCCCCTTAGAAAAAGGGGGATTTAGAGCCAAAATCTGTCGCGGTTATCCCGCAGGATTGTCATTCCAGTGGCGTGAACAATTACATTACAGATAGCGAACGAAGATATTATCGTCGTTTACTAAAACGCTTTTTGTTTCGATTACTTTGTCAGTCAACTCAAAACCCATAATGATAATCTCTTCGCCTTTTGTAATCAAATGCGCCGCTGCACCGTTAATGCAAATGGTGCCCGAGCCTCTTTCGCCAGGGATAACATAAGTTTCGAGACGCGCACCGCTGGTGTTGCTGACCACTAAAACTTTTTCGTGCAGCCAAAGTCCGACTTTTTCAATAAGGTTAACATCAATGCTAATGCTACCAACATATGCGACATTAGCGTCGGTAACTGTTGCTTTGTGTATTTTTGAACGCAAGACCCATCGCATATGAAAACTCTAAAATCAAAAGTTTTTCTGAAAAGAAATCAATACCCATTCATTAAGGGAAATGGTTTTTTGATAAACCAACCCACCTTGAACATAAGCTTCACGCACCAAAGCCTCTTGGGTTTGTAAAACACCGCTTAACAACAGAGTTCCCCCTGGAGTTATGATCTCTATGATTTCTTTAGACAGCTCAATCAAGGGATTCGCCAAAATATTGGCAACCACCAAATCAAAATGGGAGCTCAATAAATTGAGAGGCTGATTGTATATGTCGATTTTATCAGCCAATTGGTTGTGCGCACAGTTTTCAATGGCGACGCGCACAGCTTCTGGGTCGTTGTCTGTTGCAACGACACGCCCTACTCCCATTTTGGCAGCGATCATCGCCAAAATACCTGTACCAGTTCCGACATCAAGCACGCGCATGCCGCTCTGATTTAGATTGTTTTTAATGCACTCATAGATGGCTCGTGCGCACATCGTCGTGGTTTCATGATGTCCCGTGCCAAAAGCCATGCCCGGGTCCATATACAAAACAATTGCGTTCTCTTGTAAAACTTCAAACTTGTCCACTTCCCAAGAGGGCACAATCCAAATGTTGTGACCAAGTGTAAAGCTTTTCCAAGAATTTTGAAAAGTATTGGCCCAATCACCGTCGAGCAACTCTTGCCATTTATATTGGTAGCTTTCTAAAAGTGCCGATAGTTTTTGCTGGACGCGGTTTTTTAAACCTGGCTCATGCGTAAAAGTCGCAACAATATGCGATTGGTGCGTCGGAATAAATGGTTTTTCTGGGACAGTGCGCATCTCGTCGTCATCAATTTCAAAACCCAGCGCCATAGTTTCGTCGTCGTCGATTTCAAGACCCAGCGCGCCCATTTCGAGTAATACTTGCTGAACTTTCAGCGAAACATCTTCACTGACATCTACTACAATTTGCTGCCAGGATTGCTTCGTCTGTCCAGCGGCTTTGCCCATTTAAGCAATTTTACCAGAGAGCACGAATGCCATCATCAATCCAAACAATACCAAAGACTCGATCAAGGCCATGGCCAAGATCATTGGTACGAAAATCTTTCCAGAAGCGCCAGGATTACGTGCAATGCCTTCTAGAGCTGCGGCAGCGGCACGACCTTGACCCAATGCGCCACCCAGTGCCGGCAAACCAATTGCCAACGCTGCAGCAAGAGCAAACCAACCAAAGTTGGATGATGCGGCATTGCTACCACCTTCGTCGGCAAAAGCACTCGATGCCATGAATATCGTGGAAAGAACGCTGAAAAAACAGACAGATAACCTTTTCATATTAAACTCCCTTAGTGACTCGCTTCTTGTGTATGCAAAGAAATGTATACACAAGTCAAAATACAAAAAACTGCGGTTTGGATGAGTGAGACCAAAAGCCCCAATAGCATGAATGGCAACGGCAACAAAAAGGGCAGCACTCCGGCAAAAGCAAATACAACTTTATGATCGCCAATCATGTTACCAGCCAAACGAATGCCCAGGGAAAAAGGACGGACCAGAAGTCCGATCAACTCAATAGGCAAGAACAAGGGCGATAAAAACCACCCCCACCACGCACCAATAGGATTCGCTAAATGGGTAATGTGGCCAATTCCGTGCACGCGAAATCCCTGATAATTAAAATAGAAAAAAACCAATAAGCCACAGGACAACGTCGTGTTCAGATTGTCAGTTGGCGGTATAAATCCAGGGATAAGTCCCAGCAGATTGGAGAACAGAATAAAAATAGTTAAAGTGCCCACCATGGGGATGTGTCGTCGATAATCAGGGCCAATAATATCGCGCATGAGATTAAAACATGCTTGCAATATCAGCTCGAAAAAATTCAATAAATTAAATTTCGGTGAAGGTATCAGTACCTTTTGCAAATTGCGCATTTGATATTTTGCCATCAGCGAAAGAACAGCCAACACGATGAAAACCAAAAGCGCAGCCACGATGTGATGCACAGTTTCAAAGACACCCTTGGCTGGCAAAATGCCGTTATTAAAAACAACAGTTCGCGAAAAATGCTCTTGGAAAAACGCGAGCAACGCGTCGTAGCCAGGCAAAAAATTGTACCAAGAAATATCATGACCCATATACAAATCCAATGACTTAAATCGACAAGAAGGTCAACCCACAAAGTTAAAATTTCAGCCCATCCTATTCGCGCCTCGATAAGCGAAAAGCATAAAAACAACAGCCAACCGGCAAACAAGCAAATGCAAGCGCAAAACCAAACGAAGAAAAAGGAATCTTTTGGAAAAGGACAAACGCTGTTATCCCTAAAAATAAAAGAGAGAACAACATACTGGCAAAAGCAAGTCCTGCCCCTTTAGAAAATAACAGCAAAGGAGCCCATCCTTTTCCCAAAATATGCAAATTAATAATCACTACGATACTGCCTAGCAGGAATCCTAAAGTTGTTCCTGAAACAAAATAGGGAAAAGCCATTTCCAAAATACACAGCACTATTAAAACAACCGCCTGAAATAACGCTGCCGTCTTTGATAACACCGCAAGTTCTTTAATCTCGTTTGTGTTACTCATAATTTATCTGCATCAGAACCATGTTCTTTTAAGTATGTTTTGGAAAACCGATAAAGACATTTTCCAGCCAATCCTACTCCTAAAATAGCGCCTATAATAATTCCCCAGGGCTCAACGCCAAAATGCCGATCAAAAAAGAAGCCACCCACGATACCTGCGATTAAACTTAAGCCTACTTCAAGACCAATGACGCTGGCCTTGACATATTCTTTGTAAATATTAGCTTTTTCTTGACGCCACTTTGCCGCCTCTTTTTTAATGTCTTCGTTTTTTGAGGTCATATTTTAACCAGATAACGCTTCCGCGCCTCCCACAATTTCCATCAATTCTTTGGTAATTCCTGCTTGACGCACGCGATTGTAGCCTAAGGTCAAACTGGAAATCATATCTTTGGCATTTCTAGTCGCGCTATCCATCGCCGTCATACGCGCTCCGTGTTCAGAAGCAACAGATTCTAAAAATGCCTGAAACAGCTCTGTGGCAAAATGACGAGGGACTAAATGATCCAGTAACTCTTTTTGCGAAGGCTCATAAATATAATCCACCAGATCTTCCCCCGCTATAGTTTCTTTGGGAGTAACCGGCAACATTTGCTTCACGATCACTTTTTGAGAAATGGCACTTTTAAATTCGTTATAGACTAAAAATACGCCGTCTAATTCATCTTTCACATAAGCTTCGCCAATTTCATGGGCAATCTCAGCCGCTCTAGCATAGCTTGGTCTATTTAAAACTCCGGTATAATTGGTGCGAATGGGCAAGCCTTCTCTTCGAAAAGCATCGTATCCTTTTTTTCCCAATGTAGAAATGCGCACTTCTTCATGCTCATCACGAATATCAAACAAGAGACGCTGCGCTCTTCGAATAATATTGGAATTAAACGCGCCACAAAGTCCGCGATCCGAAGTCAATACAACAATCTCAACACGTTTGCGAACGGCGTGCTTAGCAAGTAAGGGATGGGGAGATTCCCCTTGTGCTTCCAAACGCTTGGCTAATTGGGCAACCACCTCTCCCATTTTCTCAGCATAGGGACGTGTTTTCTTAACCTCTTCTTGCGCACGTTTAAGCTTGGCTACCGCCACCATTTTCATGGCTTTGGTAATTTTTTCCGAACTTTTAACGCTGCGAATTCGTTTTCGAATGTCTCTTAATGACGCCATAAATCATACCACCGCTTCCGCTTCAAATATTTTTTCGAATGCCAGCAACGCAAGGTTTAGACGAGCACGCATGGCATCATCAATTTTTTGTTTAGGATTGTTTTTGATATCGAGCAAAACATCGTTATACTGCAAACGCATAAAGACTATAAGCTCAGTTGCGTAACGAGGAATTTCACTGGGACTGTAGCGACGCACCCACGTGGTGCTATCTTCTTTGCTTTTGCTTTGCGTAGCCGCATATATTTGCACAATCTGTTCTTCTACGGAAATTGGGTCATATTGTTTTTGTTTTAAAAGTTCAAATAGACGCTGCCCTTTAGCTATCTGCTCAAGTGTGGCCTTATCTAAATCCGATCCAAATTGCGCAAATGATGCCAGTTCACGATATTGCGCTAAATCTAAGCGCATAGTTCCTGCCAGCTGTTTCATGCTCGCTACCTGCGCAGCTCCTCCGACCCTGGAAACCGACAAACCAACGTTTATCGCAGGTCGCTGTCCCGCATAAAAAAGATCCGTTTCCAAATAAATCTGGCCATCGGTAATCGAAATCACGTTGGTCGGAATGTAAGCAGAAACATCGCCTGCTTGCGTTTCAATAATGGGCAAAGCAGTTAAACTACCTCCGCCTTTTTTAATATAAGGGTAAGCAGACAAGTCTTTTTCATTGGTAGTGATCTTGGCTGCGCGTTCCAGTAAGCGACTATGGAGATAAAAAACGTCACCTGGATACGCTTCTCGACCAGGTGGACGACGCAGCAATAAAGAAAGTTGACGATACGCAACTGCCTGCTTAGAAAGATCGTCGTAAACGATTAAAGCGTGCTCGCCAATATCACGCCAATATTCACCAAGCGTGCACCCAGTATACGGGGCTAAAAACTGCAAAGGCGCAGGATCTGCAGCCGTGGCAGACACTACCACGGTATAATCCATGGCGCCATTTTTACGCAAGCGATCGACCACTTGAGCAACCGTTGATTGCTTTTGCCCAATCGCCACATAAACGCATTTCACGCCAGTATGTTTCTGATTCAAAATGGTATCAAGCGCAATCGCGGTTTTTCCGGTTTGCCTATCACCAATAATAAGCTCGCGTTGTCCTCTGCCAACGGGAATCATAGCATCAATAGCTTTAATCCCTGTTTGCATGGGTTCGGACACTGGCTCGCGCGCAATAATACCAGGCGCCTTGCTTTCAATGCGTCTTCTTTCATTGGAAACAATGGGACCTTTACCGTCGATAGGTTCGCCCAGCCCATCTAACACGCGCCCCAAAACAGCGTTGCCCACAGCGACGTCAGCAATACGTCCTGTTCGCTTAACAATATCGCCTTCGCGTATTTCAACATCGGAACCCATAATAGCAACACCGACGCTGTCTTCTTCCAAATTTAAAATAAGACCCTTAACGCCATTTTTAAATTCTACCAACTCGCCGGCTTGTGCACGTTCCAAACCATAAATACGTGCCACACCGTCACCAACAGTCAGGACACTTCCGGTTTCCGCAATTTGCGTTCGCGTTTCAAATCCTTGAATCTGTTCTTTAATGATGCGCGATACTTCTTCAGCCCTAAGCTCCATGTTCACTCCAGAAATTTAATTCGATAACGATGATGAAAGCAACGATTTTTCGAGGCTGTTTATTTGCGCCTCTAAGGTATTATCAAACACGAGACCGCCAACTTGAGCCCGCACGCCTCCCAAAATTAACTTTTCTATTTTGGTTTTAGCCATCACAGTTTTACCAAGCTGGGTTTGCAAGGCGCTGACAATTTTTTGCAGATCCTGCTCTTTTAATGCTTCCGCGGTCACAATGTTGGCGCGAACACGGCCAAGCTTCTCGTCAATTTCGCGAGACAATTCGGTGTATATCGTAGGGACAAAGCGCATTCGATCTTTATCAATCAACAGATTGCCTAAATTCAGCGTTTCTAACTGCCAAGAACACTGTTTCCCAATTTGTGAAAGCACGCTTTTGCGTTCTTCCTTGTAAAATACCGGATTGAACATCAGCTGTAAAAAATCATAATCATTCACGCCAAAGAGTTTAGAAAATCCCGCGAAATCAGACTCAACTTTAAGTAAGACCGCCTCGTCGTTAACGGCTAACATGAGGGCCCGCGCATAACGCCTGGCAATTTTTTCTTCTTGCATCTCAACGCCTTCAATTCTTAATGCATCAGTTTGCTAACATCTCGTGAAAATTCATTTTGCATGCGGTTTTCAATTTGCTGATTGGTACGGTTTTTAATCTTTTCTCTCACCAAGGCGATAACCTGAACAGCCATCTCCTGCTTTAAGCGATACATGGTCTCTCGTATGTCGCCAGCAATCACGTCATCAGCATCCTTGGCAATCTGTATCGCCATTTGCTCGGCTGTCTTCTTTAATTGGGCTTTTTCCAAAGTACCTAGCTTTATAAATTCTGCTTTCATCTGAGCAATTTCGTTATCAAGGTCAGACAGCCTCATCTCGCAGGCCAGCATTTTTTTTGTAGCTTCGGCTTTGGCCATTTCTGCTTCGTTAATGGCTTTACCAATATCTCTGGATCTGGCTGCTAAATATAACCCAAGCGGTTTTTTGATCGCATAAATTAAGCCAAATACAAAAACAGCAAAGGTCAGAATGTACCAGCCCAGCGCCGGACTATCTTCATACTGACTGCCAAGCCCCCACCAATTAATGCCAGGGCTCACGGCCCCGTGCTCACTGGCAAAAACCACCTTCGCAAGCAGCACTGATAATGAATTTATAAAAATAAACGGTTTAGACACTGCGGCTCTCCATTTTTTCAAAATTAGAACCAGGCATTCCTGGGGCATATTCTGGCTCTAACATGCGATCGATGGCAAGCTTGGATAATTCAGGAGCTTCGAGGAGTAGTTCTGCAGCGAGCCTAGCTGCTTCTTTAGCAAGCTCGATTTCGGCCGTTTGCATTTTCAGCTTCGCTTCTTTACGCGCAGCATCTAACAAGGAGCGTTTATATTGTAGGCCTTCTTTTTTTAAATCGAGCAAGACCTGGCGCGCCTCTTTTTGAGCAGCTCTAATTTTATCTTCGGCTAATTCTAAATTTTTCTGCGCGGCGTGTTGCAGCTCGGCCGCTTCCAAGCGAGCACCATCAATGTATTTTTCACGGGCATCGAATAATTCCAAAAAGGGCTTAAATAAAAACCGCGACAACCACGTGAGCAGCAACAAAAACAAAATACTCTGTACGATCAATGTCGCATTAATTTCCATAATTTTTCTCAGCTCAAAAAAAGCACATGTCGCACGCCAGCCTCTACCCATAATCCAGCGCAATGTCAAGACAAGCGCAAAATAATGGGCAGGATATATCAGGTATTTTTTTAGCAGGTTAAGGCTTAAATATCGTTAGCTCCAAGTCCTTAATCGCTCGGAAGTGTTTTTGGTTGGCTGTAGCTAAGGGTAGAATGTTCTCAATAGCCGTAGCCGCAATAATCGCGTCACCAGCTCGAAGGCCTGAACTCAAGGTGTATTCCTCAATGTAAATCGAAGATCTGTGGCCAATATTTTCGGTGAACGGCAAAATTTCGAACCCGCTTTGTGCTAAAAAGTCGCGCACAATTTTGTGCTGAGCTTTTGATTTTGCGCATTGAAGTAATTCCATGTACGTCTGTACAGAAATCATTCGTTTTTCCGCGGCCTCTACCAATTTTGCTGCTTTGCTGTTGCCACGTTCTATCCATATCAAGACGTCAGTATCAAAGATCACCGGTGCGCCCTCCACGCAACTGTTCCATTACCGATTCAACATCAACTTCATCAGAACACGACATCCCAAAGAAAGGGTGCGATTCAATTTTTACCGAAGGGCTTTCAGGAAAAGGGAGGATTTTTCCAATAATTTTGCCATGGTATTTTATTTTGACGGTCTCGCGACGGCGCAGCGCCTGCTGCACGTCTTTCATTTTGTAACGCAAATCTAAAACTGTTGCTTCCATGGCACACCTCTGAATATGTATACCTTTACTATACATAAATTTTTCTTTCAATTCAATTACTTCTTCCACTACTTCTTCCACAAATTGCTTTTTATTACAGAGCCAAAAGCCAACTCCACCAGAGCAAACCTACTAAAACCCAAATCACCAAGTTGACAGTGCTCACAATAAATCCAATGCGCCACCATTCTTGAAAACTCACAAATCCAGAACCAAATAAAATAGGTGCTGAACCAAATCCGTAATGGGTAAGACCGCCAAACAAACTACTGGCATAACCAAATAGCAGAGCCGTGATCAACGCCGGTGCACCTAAATTTAGAGCAACCAACAAAAAAGGAAGATACAAAGCACCAACCTGGGCCGTGCTGCTGGCGAAAAAATAGTGCACATAGAAATAAATCAACAATAAAATAATGAGGGACAAAGTCCTCGGCATATCTCCTACCCCTTCTGCCACCCGCATCCCAAACCATTTAGTAATCCCTAATTGATTTAATCCCTCAGCCATGGCGATAAAAGCGCCAAACCAAATAAAAGTATCCCAGGCACTGGTTAAAGACAGCAAGTCCTTCCATTGAACGACGCCGGTCAACATTAAAAATGCCAGACCAAGCAAGGCCGCAGTCACAGCCTTAATTTGCAACACTGAACCAAAAATCCACAGGAAAAGCAGTCCTACAAATGTAAAAAGCATCAGCCATTCATGCTTGGACATAGGTCCCATCTCTTTGAGTTTGCTACTCGCTATCACCAAGGCGTCTGGGGTGTTTTTAATTTCTGGGGGAGATAGGAAAAAAATCAGCATTGGTAACAAAAGCAAACAAACCAAGCCAGGCACAATCGCGAATAAAGCCCAATTGCCCCAAGTAATTTCTACGTGTGTATGTTTTGCTAAATTTGCCGCCATAGGGTTTGCGGCCATAGCTGTTAAAAACATAGCGCTGGTAATCGCCGCGGCATGAAAAGCCACCAGCACCAAATAGCTTCCTAGTTTTTTTGTCGTCTTCTCTTCGACACTACTATGAAAATTAAGCGCGAGCGATTTCACAATCGGATAAACAATAGCACCAGACCTCGCTGTCACGCTTGGAATAACTGGCGCCAATACTAACTCAGACAAGACAACGCCATACCCTAAACCAATGGATTTTTTACCCAGCAGCGCCATAAATAAATATGCAACGCGCTGGGCCAAACCTGTTAAGATAAATCCTTGCGAAATAAAAAAAGCCGTCAAAACCAACCACACCACTTCATTAGCATAGCCCGCAAAGGCCATCTGAAAAGTAAGTGTACTAGTTACAACCGCGAATGTTAAACCAAGCAGCGTACTTGCGCCCATGGGTAAGGCGTTTGATATCACCAAAGCCAAAGTAAAAACAAAAATGGCAAACAGTTGCCACGCCTTCAAGTCGACTCCCAGAGGAACAGGCAAAGACCAAATCAAAAGGCCAAACGCAACCGACAGAGCAATACGTCTCATTCGCGAATCGATCATGGTTAGCAAAATTACCTCTTTTCAAATTTTCAAAATTATTTAATGCTATGATGGTTATTAATCAAACCAAACAAGGTGTCACAGTGCACAGGTCTACTGCCAAAATACCAGCTCTTTTTTTCACCTTCTTATTCGCCACATTGATAGCTTCTTGTGAAACCACGCAGTCAATTCCTGAAATTGGAATTAATAAGAAGCAGGCGACAACGCCACTTCTGCAGCGCATCGAGGCGGTCATATCTCGTCAGAATCCCTATGCCAAGTTAGGAATTCAGATCGTACGCTTACAGAAAAACGAAATTATTTATCAGCAAAATGCATACCAGATGTTCACACCTGCTAGTATTTTAAAACTCTATACAGCGGCAGCGGCGTTATACTATCTAGGCCCTTCTTATCGTTTTCAAACACAAGTATTAGTTGAAGATTTGCATAAAAATCAAATCGGCGATCTCTATGTTCGCGCCAGTGGCGATCCCAGTTTTTCAGCCAATGACATCACCAAGATAGCCAACACCGTTAAGCAACTGGGCATTAAAAATATTCAAGGCAATATAGTGATCGACGATAATCAATTCGATGGTGTTTTGTGGGGTAATGGCTGGATGTGGAACGACATGATTAATGGTTACTCTGCACCCATTAATGCTTTAAATGTCGACTGCAATCGCATCGCGGTCTTTGCTTGGCCGCAGAAAAAAGCGGGTGATCCCGTGGGCATTACCGTGGAGCCCTACACCAATTTCATCAACGTCAAGGTCACAGCCAAAACAGCAGAAGAAAATACCCCGAGCACTGTTCATTTTGGTCTCACAGCTCCGGGAGAAAAAGAGAACAAAAGCACACCGCCACCCCACGGACTTATGAAAAATCAAACTGTTTACGTGTCGGGACAATTGTCAAAGAATAAAACTTACCAATACGAAACTTTCTCGGTAGCAAACCCTAGTTTATTTGCCGGCTTCCTCTTAAAAGAACAGCTGGAAAAAAATGGCGTTCAAGTAAAAGGCCAAGTCCGCCAAGGAAATACCGCAGAAAATGCGCGTTTAATCGACACTGTTTCCTCAAGACCTTTGAGTGAAACACTCATTGACATCGTTAAATTTTCCAACAATCAAGCCATCGAAACACTGCTGAAAGCTATCGGACTGAAACAAGGCGAAGCTCCTGGATCTTTTGAAAAAGGCACAAAAGCCGTGCGCGAGTTTCTAACTCAAGAAGTTAAAATAAAAACAAAAGGTCTGGTGAATGCCGATGGTTCTGGACTCTCCAGATACAGCCAAACCAGCCCCGAACAAATGACATCGCTGCTTAGTTACATGTGGCACAATTTTCGCGGCGGAGCAGAGTTTGTAGCTACTTTTCCTATAGCAGGTGAAGACGGTACCCTTAATAATGCTTGGAAAAACTCGCCGCTTCGAGGACGCGTTCGAGCCAAAACAGGAGCCATGAGCAACATTTGCAGTCTCGCTGGCTACTTAGATGGGACGCCTCTGGAAACATATGCCTTCACATTTATGATGAATGGGTCATCATTCACTGCAGAACAGTGCCGGAAATTATATGAACAGATACTCGTTGAAGTGCTGGCTTCTTAGTTTATTTTACGCAAAAAACAGAAGCCACTATTCCTGCAGTAAACACTAGGGAAACTATCCCGACCAAGAAACCAAAATCGAAGTCGTATTTGGTTTAGAAATAAATATCGATGTCGCGTTAGCGTGCCAAGGACCGAACTAACTCAAGCAATCGCTCCGCTTTTTTTCCAAAGGGCATTAAAGCCTGCACAGCATTTTCAATTTCGTTTTCAAGTAATCTAGAAACGTTTTTACGTCCCAAACAAACAACAATTTTGCTTTCATCAACCAGGTCATCGGCCAATTGAAAAGCCTGGCCAAACGACATACCAAACAAACGCAGCGACGCTAAAACTTCTGCAGCAGCATCGACAGAAAGCGCACCAAGCACACAGGCACACTCAAAAAGTTTTCCGGTCTTGTAACGATTGATTGCTAAAAATTGCTCTTCACTTTGAGCATTTTTGTCATGAATATCACCCATCTGCCCTTGAATCATACCGCCGCTGCCAACGGCTTTGGCTAAAGTCACACATTGCAGCCCGGCTTTAACACGCGCATTTCCAAGCACGGCGAAGGCATCGGTCAACAAAGCATCGCCTGTTAAAATAGCGGTGGCTTCATCGAATTGACGATGACTGCTCGGCAGACCTCTTCTTAAATCATCGTTATCCATGGCAGGCAGATCATCGTGAATCAACGAATAAGTGTGCACATATTCAACCGCGATTGCCGCCGGAAATGCCAATGCTTGTACTTGCTGTGCCGATAAAATATCTGCCGCAACACTGGCACTTTCTAAAACCAACCATGGTCGCAATCTTTTTCCTTGGCCAAGCAGACTATAGGCCATAGCTTCTTGAATACGCTGAGCGCCTAAACTATTTGGATAAGCCAATTTTGCTTCCAATAGACTTAAACGAAGTTTTTCTTCGATTGCTTGCATCTCAAGAGGGTATTTTTGCCAAAGATCCATGGGACTCCAACACTATGCTTCAGCTTTTTCTTCAAACGGTTTTTTCTTTCCGTCTAACATCAGCTGTTCAATGCGACCTTCCATTTTTTCCAGACGCTGTTCTGCTTCTTTAACGAAGCCAATGCCTTTTTCATAGGCTTTTAAACTATTTTCTAAAGACAATTCGCCTTTTTCAAGTTGATTGACAAGGCCTTCTAAGTTTTCCAATAATTTTTCAAACGGTAATTCTTTTTCCATTTTTTATCCACGCAAATTTTCAACGGTAACGTCAAGCACACCATCACTCAACTGTACAGTTAAGCTCTCTTTGATACGTGCTTGTTCCAACTTCGACACTATTTTTCTCTCACCATTTTCATCTAAACGATAAAGCAACGCGTAGCCCCGTGACAACACAGCTAAAGGCGATAAAGCGGCAAGACGAGCTTGGCAAAGACGCGTTCGATTTTTTAAATTTTGACATTGCTTGACTAAAGCACGTTCAAGCCGCATGGCATTATCGTCAATCCGTTGCATGAGTTGGAACAATAACACACGCGGTTCCTTGATACGCCTCGAGGTTTTTTCCAGCTTCAAATGATGCTTTGTCAACAACGCTTTAGTTTGGCGGTAAAGCTGATTTTTACGTAAATATAGCGTCGATAGAATATCGCTAAAAAGCGGCACCACAGTTTGAGCAGCATGGGTTGGCGTTGCACATCTTAAATCGGCGACAAAATCAGCGATGGTAAAATCCGTTTCATGCCCTACCGCACTAACAATAGGTGTTTGACAGGCAAAAATAGCACGAGCCACGATTTCCTCGTTAAAAGCCCACAAGTCTTCCAGTGAACCTCCGCCTCGACCAACGATCATGACATCGCAATTGCCTTTTTGATCCAAAAGGCGAATAGCGTCACTGATTTCAAGCGCGGCGCCCTGACCCTGGACGCGAACCGGCACTATGAGCACGTGAACTTGCGGCATGCGCAGCGCTAATATGCGCAACATGTCCCGCACCACGGCACCCTGTGGCGAGGTAATAATACCAACCCGCAAGGGAAAAATCGGCAAAATCTTTTTGTTTTTTTCTGCAAACAAGCCTTCTTGTTCCAGCTTTTTTTTGAGCTGCTCGAACGCCAGAGCTAAAGCACCGACACCAACCGGCTCAATATTGTCTACGATAATTTGGATTTTACTTTGCGGCGCATATATAGAAACTCGACCAGTCACTATGACCTGCATGCCATCTTTGACTTCAAAACGCACGCGCGAACATAGCTGCTTAAACATCACCGCCGGCAATAAGGCCTGCGCATCTTTGAGATCGAAATACCAATGCCCCGAACGCCAAGCCTTGAAAGAACTAACCTCGCCAACCACTGATACTTCACGATATTGATTTTCTAAACTCCGCTTAACAATCCCAACCAGTTCGGAAACACTCCAAACTTTTGTTTCGGTTTTTTTAAACGAGGAAAGCGTGGTCACTTATTTCACCCAGCATCTTCGGCAAAATATTCCACATAACTACGCTGATGATCAATCACATTGCCTTCTTTCACCTCGAACAATCGATTGCTAACTGTTTGAGCAAAATACTGATCATGCGTCGCCAAAAGAACGGTCCCGGGAAACTGAACCACGGCTGTGTTCAAAGCACTAATCGACTCGAGGTCAAGATGGCTGGTCGGACTGTCGAGCAACAACACGTTAGGCCCGAGCAACATCATGCGCGCGAGCATGCAACGCACGCGCTCGCCTCCGGATAGGACGCTGGCTTTTTTTAAGGTTTCTTCACCAGAGAACAACATCCTGCCCAAAAAACTGCGAATAAAATTCTCGGCCTTGTCTTCGGAGTATTGCCGCAGCCAATCAATTAAATTCAGGTCTACGCCTTCAAAATAATTATTGTGATCTTTGGGCAAAAAAGCCGTTGTCGTTGTGGTACCCCAACGCACAGTTCCCTGGTCAGGCGCAACTTCACCCATCAGAATTTGGAAAAGCAAAGAGGTAGCGATTTCCTCTTGGCCAATAAAAACTGCCTTGTCACCTTTTTTAAAGGTAAAAGTCACATTTTTCAAAATCTTTTGCCCGCCGATTGACTTAGATACGCCCTGCACTTCCAATAAAATATCGCCAGCTTCACGCTTTTGCGAAAACAAAATATTGGGGCGCTTACGCGTCGAAATAGGCAGCTCTTCAATCGTCAGTTTTTCCAACTGTTTTCTACGTGATGTAGCTTGTTTCGATTTGGAAGCGTTGGCGCTAAATCTGGCAATAAAAGATTCCAGGTCTTTAGCTTTTTCTTCTTTTTTCTTATTGTCGTTTTGTCTAAGTTCCTGTGCCAGCAAACTTGACTGTTCCCAGAAGTCGTAATTGCCAACATAAAGTCTAACTTTTCCATAATCGATATCGACCGTATGCGTACAAATCTTATTCAAAAAGTGCCGATCATGAGAAATCACAATCACGGTGTTGGGGAAATTTAAAAGATACTCTTCTAGCCAGCGAATCGATTTTTCATCAAGATGATTAGTAGGCTCATCGAGCAGCAAATTATTAGGCTTACCAAAAAGCGCCTGTGCTAAAAGAACTTTGAGTTTCTCAGAATCCTTGATCTCCTTCATCTGCTTGTGCAAAAGTTCATCCCCGATGCCCAATCCGTGCAACAAAGTGGCAGCGTTGGTTTCAGCTTCCCAGCCACCTAGTTCGGCAAAAATACTTTCCAAGTCAGCAGCTTTCTCGCCGTCAGCTTCTGAAAAATCAGGTTTTGCGTATATACAGTCTTTTTCGGCCATGATTTTATAAAGCTTTTCGTCGCCCATGATAACTGTCGCGAGCACTGTTTCGTTGTCGTACTGAAAATGATCCTGCTGCAAAACCGACAGGGTTTCGCTGGCTGAGATATCCACGGTGCCTGAAGATGGCTCTATCTCTTTGGCCAAGATTTTCATAAAAGTGGACTTTCCGGCACCGTTGGCACCGATAATACCGTAGCAATTGCCTTCGGTAAACTTAACGCTCACTTCGTCAAACAACTTGCGACTGCCAAAAAATAAACTGACCTTGCTGGTGCTAATCATTATAGCCTAATCTACCTTGTACAATGGGTGGGTAAGGCCTAGAGATTAGAGGCTAAAAAGAAGCCGTCAAGCGGAAAAAACAACAATTACCGACTTAATATTCTTAAAAGTCTGGATTTTATTTTGGCCAAAAATTTGACACTCAATAACCACTGCTGTTACCATCAAACAATGGAGTAGTTAAATCAAATATAAAACACTGAAATCGAGGTAATTTATGGTTAAGAGAATACAGGCCTTATCGCTGTTGACGGTTTTGCTCTCTGCTCTGCTACAGAGTTGTGCCGTCACTAAAAAGAGCGAGGGATATATAGCAACAACAGACGACACGAAAGCGAATTTTGCCTGGCAGTGCTGTACAGCACCTGTTGGAGCAAGGACTGGGAACTGTATACATGCCATCTGGGGGGAATACACCACCTGCAACGAGCACAACCCAGATTGGTCAGAAGGCGATGGTTGTAAATATAGCACAGATCCACATAATACAGATGCATCGGTATTCTGCGCTGAAAAAACAGATGCAACTCCGGTTAAGGTTGACTGCCCGGCGTGGGCTAAATGTGAGAGCAGTTGTTGGGGAGTAATGAATGTTTGCTTATCATATCATCCTGCTGCCGATTCCGACGGGTGCAATAATGACATGATCGCTTGTACGGCAGTATGTGACAACAAGTTACCCCGTCCCGGGTATGCCCTCTGCATGTCTGAAAACCCGCCACCTCCTCTGTAACTATCCATTGGATGTTGTTGCGAGCGTTCACTTTCCGAAGAATTGTCATGCTGGTAAACTGGTAAGGATAAAAACAACCTATGACCATTTGCAAATAATGAAAAATGGCTCATAGGACAGCATGGCCAATAGACTTACAATTACCCCTGTTAAAAAACTCCATGGTGAAGTATTTGTGCCCGGAGACAAATCCATCAGTCACCGCGCCCTTATGTTTGCGGGCCTAGCCAAAGGCTCTTCACGTATTCTCGGGTTTTTAAACGGCTCAGATTGTTTGGCAACGCTTCAATTAATCAAGCAGCTGGGCATTCAAGTAAATGAAGTCAGCGCCAACGAAATTATTTTACGAAGTCCTGGTTTTTTTTCAGAACCCAGCGATGTACTTGACTGCCAAAATTCTGGCACAACCATTCGACTGCTGGCTGGCCTTTTGGCAGGGCAGAATTTTTTCAGCGTCCTTACAGGCTCCGAACAAATTCGCCGAAGACCCATGGGACGGGTGCTGCAACCGCTACAAAAAATGGGTGCCCAAATTCATGGTTGCAAAGCAGACACTCTTGCTCCGATTGCGATCAGCCCCGTACCCTCATTAAAAGGCACAGCGCATGAACTTCTGGTGGCCAGCGCTCAAATTAAAAGTTGCTTATTATTGGCTGGATTATTTGCCGACGGAGAAACTTCGGTCACAGAACCAGGCCCTGCCCGCGATCACACCGAACGCATGCTTAAAGCCATGGGTGCCCCTATTCAAGTCGCTGTCAACAGCGTCAGCATTCGTCGTCCCGATCATGGTTTGCAATCCATCGACGTCATTGTTCCCGGCGATATTTCTTCTGCTGCTTTTTTGATGGTGGCAGCCTGCATTGTCGAAGACAGCCATGTGATTCTTAAAAATGTCGGAATTAATCCTACCCGCGACGGTATTATTCAGGCGCTGCAACAAATGGGTGCAGCCATAACCCTACATAACATCCGCGAGGAATCAGGTGAACCCGTCGCTGATATTGAAATCAAATACGCGCCTTTAACCAATATTACTTTAGGCAGCGAACTTGTCGTGCGCATGATCGATGAGCTACCAATTTTAGCAGTGGCTGCCACGCAAGCCAAAGGTATTGCTGTCATCAAAGATGCCGCCGAGCTCAAAGTCAAAGAAACCAATCGCATCGACACCACTGTTCAAGAACTACGTAAAATGGGCGCACATATCTACGCCACTGATGACGGCTTTATTGTTGAAGGACCTACAAGACTTCAGGGAGCAGCATTAGACAGTAACGGCGATCATCGTTTGGCCATGATGGCAGCAATAGCTGGCCTTTGCGCACAAAGTGATACCCATGTTTTAAACGCTGACGTCATCAAAGATAGTTTTCCCGATTTCACCAATTCCCTGCGTTGTCTTGGGGCAATTATTAAAGAGAATTAATCATGAACGGAAACACGCAGTTAGTTGGCATACTGGGTTACCCGGTTTCCCAAAGCAAAAGCCCGGTGATGCACAATGTCGCCTTCGCTGAACTTGGACTCAACTGGGCCTATGTTCCCCTGCCCGTTCACCCAGACCTGGTAGAGCGTGCGCTAAAAGGTTTGCTTGCGCTGGGTTTTAGAGGCGTCAATGTAACTACTCCTTACAAAGAAACCGTTTTACCCTTTATGAACGAGCTTTCTCCGAGTGCCCACGCCATCAACGCTGTCAATACTATTTCAATCACCCCCGATGGCAAACTTATTGGAGACAACACCGACGCTCGGGGCTTTGTTCAAGATCTGCAAGAAAACAATGTCGACGTTAAAAATTCAACAGCACTGATCCTGGGTGCTGGTGGTTCCTCACGGGCTATTCTCTATGGGCTTTTACAAGCAGGTTGCCCCGAAGTAATACTGCTTAATCGGACTTTAGATAAAGCGGCGAAAACTGCTCAAGAAATAGGTGTATATTTCCCCAAGGTCAACATTCAAACTGCCCTCTTCGATGAATCTAATATATCCAGGTTTTCTAAAGCAAAATTAATTATTAATTGCACTTCGCTGGGCAGACAAGAAAATTCCGATCAAATGCCTTGGTATGACAATATTTCTTTTCAAAGAGACCAAGTTGTTTATGATTTAATTTACCATCCCAATCCAACACGCTTTCTTGAAAAAGCAAAGCACGATGGTGCACGGACACTGAATGGTTTAGGGATGCTTGTCCATCAAGGCGCATTATCTTTTACCATCTGGACGGGCGTACAGCCTTCCATTGAAACTATGCGCATCGCTATTGCGGAGTAAAGTATGATACCACGTTTGCGTTTTTTAACAGCAGGTGAAAGTCACGGTCCCAAGCTCACGGCAATTTTAGAAGGTGCACCAGCAGGATTCCCCGTCGACGTAAAAAAAATCAACATCGATTTGGCGAGACGTCAAACAGGTTTTGGTCGCGGCGGACGCATGAAAATGGAACGCGATGAAGTTATTATCACGTCGGGAATTGCCGCTGGGCTAAGCACTGGCGCTCCCATTGCCATGGAACTAAACAATATTGATTACAAAAATTGGAAAAATAAAGCCATCGCACCCATGACCACACCCAGGCCTGGTCATGCCGATTTAACTGGCGCCATTAAATACGGCCACGCCGATTTACGTTTAAGCTTAGAACGGGCCAGCGCCAGAGAAACAGCCATGCGTGTTTGCGTCGGCAACGTTTGCAAACAATTGCTCTCGCCTTTTGCCATTGAAATCGGAGGCTATGTTACCCAAATAGGTTCTGTCGCCATCGATTTAAACGAAACCATTTCAATCAGCGAATACCAGAAGCGTTTTAAGCATGCTCAGCAAAATGAATTTGCCTTAGCAGATTTGGCATTTAACGATGCCATTCATGCAGAAATAAAAGCATGCATGAAAGCAAAAGATACCCTGGGCGGTATTTTTGAAATAATTGCGCTAGGTATTCCTCCTGGCTTGGGCAGCTATGCGCAGTGGGATCGTCGTCTTGAAGCACAAATAGGCATGGCCCTGCTCAGCATTCAGGCCATGAAAGGTGTGGAGTTTGCGGGCGCTTTTGCCAACGCTACCTTAAGAGGCACACAAGTACACGACGCTATTTTGGCCAAGAAAAATGGCACACTTTACCGAAGAAACAATCGCGCCGGCGGTTTTGAAGGCGGAATAACCACGGGCCTTCCGCTAATTGCCCGCGTGGCCATGAAACCGATTAGCACCACACTAAGTCCTTTGCCGAGCGTAAACTTGGCGACGGGGAAAGCTTCGCCAACGACCTATGAACGCAGTGATTTCTGCGCCGTACCCAGAGCCGTCCCTATTGGCGAAGCCATGGTGGCCTTTGTTTTAGCCAACGCTCTTTTTGAAAAAATTGGTGGCGACAGCTTACAAGAAATGCAGCCACGATTTAAAGCACTCGCGCAAAATCAAATTTCCAATTTCCACCTCAGCAATGAACCATGGTTTTTCCGCTATGAACAAAACGAATCATAATCTTGTGCTAACGGGTTTCATGGGTACCGGCAAATCGCTGGTGGGAAAACTGTTATCTAAGAAGTTAAAATGGCAATTTATTGATACCGACAAAGTGCTGGAAACACGTTTTCAAAAATACATAACAGATATTTTTAAAGAAATAGGAGAAGCAGCTTTTCGCAAAGCAGAGGCTGAATTATGCCAAGAACTGAGCCAACAAAAAAAACTGGTTATAGCGACAGGAGGTGGCACTTTGATTCCATTTTCTAATTTGGAAATGATGCAGAAAAGTGGCACGGTTTTTTGCTTAAATGCACGCCCACAAACTATTCAAAAACGAATTATCCACACAAAAAATCGACCTTTATTTAACCCCACAACCCTCCAAACACTTTTAGAAGATCGCTTTGCTGCCTGTAATCGCATCTTTCATCAAGTGCCAACCGACGACTTAAGCCCCGAACAAATAGCGGACCATATTTTTGAACGCTATCAACTGCAAAATACTTTTTCAAAAAACACTATTATTGTCCAAACCCCACCCCAAGGGTCATATCCTATTTGGATTCAAAATAACGGTCTGGCGCAAATCGGATCTTTTCTGAAATGGATAGGTTTGTCCTCACAGCGCATCGTGATTGTGACCAATAAAGTGGTTTCAAAATTGCATGCCGCGGCTCTAGTTCAAGCACTCGAGGCGGCACAATACATAAGCGTGATCATCGAAATCCCTGACGGAGAAACGCATAAAAATCTTGCGACAGTACAAGGTTTGTATCAACAACTTTTGCAACAC
This sequence comes from Myxococcales bacterium, assembly GCA_947445025.1. Taxonomy (GTDB): domain Bacteria; phylum Myxococcota; class UBA727; order UBA727; family JABDBI01; genus JAHFEG01. The sequence continues at coordinate 2,282 of CANFCB010000009.1, read as the reverse complement.
CAAGTCACCAGAAAAGATACGCTGCTAGCACTTGGTGGCGGTGTTACCGGTGACATTGCAGGCTTTGCTGCTGCCACTTTTTTGCGCGGACTTGCTTTTGTGCAAGTGCCAACCACAATGCTTGCCATGGTTGACGCAAGCGTAGGCGGAAAAACTGGCGTTGACCTGGAAGAAGGCAAAAATTTGGTTGGTGCTTTTAAGCAACCAGCCGCAGTTTTAATCGATCCTACTATTTTAGGCACACTGCCCGAAGCAGAATATCGTTCTGGGCTGGCTGAAGTTATTAAGCATGGCATTATCAGCGATATCGATTTATTCACCGCTTTAGAAAATGCCACACTGCCCTTGAGCAATTTAGAAAGCCTTTTGACACAAGCCGTCCAAGTCAAAATTAAAATTATTCAAGAAGACCCGTTTGAGCATGACCGACGTGCCGTGTTGAATTTGGGTCATACTTTTGCACATGCGATTGAACTGGTTTCCCAGTACCAAATAAGACACGGTGAAGCCGTCGCTCTTGGGCTCGTCGCAGCTGCCAACCTGGCGCATGATTTGCAATTATGTGACGGCAATTTAGCTAAACGGATTGCGCATCTTTTAACAAAATTCCAACTGCCGACATCTTTATCCAAGTTTTCCCCCGACGCTATTTACGACGCCATGCTTCATGATAAGAAAAAGCAGAAGGAAACCTTGCGTTTTATCTTGCCCAAAGCGCTGGGAGACGTAGCTATTGTCGAGGTCGAAGCAAAAGACGCGGTTTTAAAAGCAATTCGATCGATTATGGTTTGATGGTTCAGCGCTCCCGCGGAGCGCATTCCCATATTATTACCGTTACCCTGGTTGCGTCGCAGTGATTTGAATTGTTATGGCTTTTTCTCCGTTACAGCGCCGTTCCGGACTTAAACCATTAAATATGCTCGTCAGTTAATTTACGCTGGCAAGCGTAAATTAACTGAGGCATTTGATTGTTTCAGGTCGTCCTTCGGCGTGGTGCAAAATCACTTCTACCGATTTTTTAGGAGCCAATTGCTTTAAGTTCACCACATATGTATAGCATTGCCGGCTAAGGTGTAATATGTTGATTAACTACGACACATTCTCTCTCACTAGCATACGGTCCCATCAAAATATGTGATACCACCGCACTTGTCATGGGTGCCACCATCTGGCCCATTACTATCCTGATTTTTCAAGACTTGATTTCTACTATTGGGATTGTAAAGTGACACACACGTAGGGTTTTGCTGATTTACCACATAATTCCATTGACCAGGGCATCCTGTACGTTTATCATGGGCAACATACCAATAATCATTACTCCAATAGTCACCCCATGATTGTGACGACTCTTCACAATCCTCACTCTCATATCGGTGATGGCACCCACAACAAACCACGTCGATTGCGAGTGGTTGTCCAACAGTTGAACCCACAAGAGCCGGCGCACCACCGTCGCTCAATCCGCACGAAGTCGTCGTAACAGTACCCACAATCAACACAATTAAAGCCAATATTCTTGTAACCATAAAATTCCCCACTTTTTTCGGTTTATGTTTTTTTGTTCTTAACAGCCCCAGTTAACAAATCCTTACTCGAGATTCTCCAAACGCTCTTTTGTTAACGTTCGTTGCTCCAAAAGCTAAGTTACACGGGCATCTACCATTAGATTAACACATACAGATTGTGAGATGCAAATTTTTGGACAAAAAATTATTTGTCACCCGGGGCCAAGGCCGCCAGGCTATCAAAAATCACGCCTAATGGCGCTCAATCTGAATAATAAATTATTTTTTGAATTCTTGTTGATTTCTATTTGCTTTTTAATTTATGATGTTTTTATTGATTGCCGCAGCATGCTGTTGCGGCAAAAAATACCGCGCCCCCTAATCCGAAAAAATTTAAGGCGCGGCAAGTTCATCTCAGAACTGGGGCGAGAATTAGCACTCCGGTTCTGCTTGTAAAGCTTTTTAAAAAAAGCTTAGGAGTGTTCATGACAAATTAAGTGTGTATTCCCGTAGACATATTTCGTAATTCTAAGCTATCGCTACGCGCCAAGTTTGTTTGGGCAGAGCTTTCGCTGTTGCCATGAGCTGTGAATGGCGAGTTTGTTATTCATCAAAAAGAGTTAAGTTTGCAGTTGGGTATTTGTGTTAGTACGCTGCGACGCGCCATAAAATCTCTTGAAGAGAATCAGCTGATTCAATTTGTTGGGTTGTCGGACCAGCATTTTAAGAAGTTTGTTTTTAAGAGTGACGGTGTCGACGAGAAAATCCCCCTAC
>CANFCB010000008.1 GCA_947445025.1 Myxococcales bacterium | reverse complement strand
TTCTTCTTCTCATGAGCAAGTTCGTAAAAATGTTTACAACGACGGCGCCTTGCATCAAGAAACCCAGGGGTCTCACCAAAATATTTTTGAGAGGGTGGCTGACCCCGTCAATATAATTAATGGGGCATTTTACTTAGATGAATTGGACATAACTCTTCCAGGGATTTTTGCCCTTGAAATCAGGAGAAATTATAGCAGTGAAAATGCCTTGCCCGGAGATTTCGGCTACGGCTGGAAAAGTAATTTGGTTTCTTATTTGGCATTGGTAGGAGCCGACGACAAACTGATCCATGCCGCCGAAGCAGATGGAACTGTTTTGGTGTATCGACGAGAACCGAAAAAAGCTCTTTGGCATGTACACGCAAAAGACAATCCGCGTTTAAGTAACTATACACAACGTGGGATTGGGGGAACTGCTAACGCTTTTCATAATCAAATTACCAAGCACGACGACAAAGAGGGCCTTGCTTATCACTTGCAAGGCTCAGACGGATCGTTGCGTGTTTACCTGGTCAAGTCGTACCCATTGCAAAATATGTCACGAAAAAGACCATATCTAGCAACCTGGTCAGATCCTTTTGGCAATCAGCTGCGCTTTTTGTACGGAGAAGATAATGCGCAAAATGATTTTGGAAAAATCCGTCGTGTGGAAAGTGATAACAATGCTTTAATGTTCTCTTACGACTCTGAGCAGCGCATCACGCGTATTTTAGCGGTAGACGGCCGAATATTAAAATATAGCTACGACGCTCAGGGCGATTTAGTTCAAGTCGTGCGACCAGACAACAGCGTGGTTGAATATAAATACGAAGTTAAAGTTGAGGCAGATGAAGAAAATCTCGTCTACTCATCTCATCGTCTGATGGAAGAAATAAAACCTGGCGACAGAAGACTTGTCAACGAATACGACGAAGAGGGACGTGTAATTTCACAACGCGCCACCGCAGTTAGTGATCAGTCTGGGTTATTTGTAAACGCTCAATTTATCTATACAAAAGCCACAAAAGAAGATCTATTCGCTGAAACAATTGCTGTCGCTCCAAATTACCTGGATGAAGGCAAAGATAGTTCGACGTACTACAAAATATACGATGGCTTGATTTACCAAATTATCGACCCCGCAAAAAACATTATTTATCAAAGCTGGTACTTGGATGAAAAACATTACTTCGACGCAGAAACCAAATCTGTTGTTGAAATTCCTGCCGGAGCCGCAAAAGGATATGCTCGTAGTCTAAAAGATTCCATCGACAAGCGTGGCCTCAGAACTTCCTATACCTATGATCAAAATGGCAATCCCATCATTGTTGAGGTGCAAGGACTTTTAAAAACCTACTTCGTTTATGATCCGCAAACGCATCTTCTTTTAGAAGAGTCTTATCAGCTGGCCTCGGGGACTTTGAAGTGTACGACTTTTTCCTATGATGCTTCACAGTTATACCTCCTGAAAAAAATTGAAAATCTTGTGAACGGCTCGGCGCAAAAAACCATTGCGTATGATTACGATTTAAGTGCCAAGGCCAAAGGTTTGATCAAGCAAGAAACGGTGCTACATAAAGATCAAACGCGGATCACTAAACACTTTTATGATTCGAATGGTTTTGAAGCTAAACGTATTCAGACCGGCAAAAAAACCGCGGCGCCAGTTGTGCACGAGTGGCATTATAATCGACTGGGACAAGTGTCGGAAGTCATTAATTCTGGACGAGATAGTATTCATTACACTTATGATATCCAGGGACGTGCTACCAAAATCGTGCACCAAGATAAAATCGGAACGCTGCTTTCTCATGTGGAACAAAAGTACAACCAAAATGGCGAAATTATTCAAAAAACATTTTTTGATAGAAAGCTTCCCCATTCTACGTTTTATAACTACGACCATGCCGGCCGATTAATTGCACATTTAGACGAAGTCATCGATTCCAAAACTGACGACGAAGCATTTAGCACTTTTTTGACTTATAGTTATCAAAAAAATCATTTAGCAACAACGTTGTATCATTATAGTCCCTACGGAAATTTGCTGCAGAAAACCGACGCAAACGGTTATGCCGCCTTCATGAAATACGATGCCATGGGAAGGATGGTTTCTAAAGTCCAAGGGGAGCAACAAGACAAATTTGCCTATGAGCCTGGGGGTAAACTTTCCAAATGGCAAGAGTTAAATAAAAATAGGGTTCAATATGTGTATACGCAAAATGGTTTGCTCAAGCAGCGTATCAATAGCGATGAAAGTGTAGATGAGTGGACTTACGATGAGGAAGGTCGAGTTACCAAAGAAGTTGTCAATGGTATCACTTGGGTGACAGAATACGACGATGATAAATTGACTGAGCGTCGCTATCACCCAGAATCAGGTGTCTCGATGACTAGCACCTTTGATGCTGAAGGCAACTTGCTGCGTTTTGTAGACGCGGCTGGCTACGCTTGGCAGAAATCTTATGATGATCTGGGACGACTGCTTGAGGAAAAAACACCTTGCGGCGGGCACGACCAATATGAATATGACAACTCGAATTATCGAGTTTCTCGCATCAATGCCCTGGGTGAAAAAACTTTCTCTTGGGCCGATGGTCTTGGTAGATCTGTCCAAACCGAAATCTTGGATTCTGCTGGAAAACGAGTTTTCCGACTTGAACACCAATATGATCCTGATCGTGTTTTAAGTTTTTACGGTGATCCCAAAAGTGCTCGAGGCACGTCTTTGCAAATGTTTGACTACCAAGGTCGTGTTTTGCTTTTTGAGGGCAACTCTCATCGTAGTTATAAGTATGATAAAGCCGGCAATCTTAAAGAAAGTGAAGACGGGCTCAGTCATCGCCACGAATATGCCTATAGTAATTCGCAACATTTATCTCAAGAGACCCTGCCTTCAGGCGCAGCTATAAAGTACCAATATGATGCGACGGGAAATTTGCAAGCGCGCGAGCTTCCGGGTGGACATTCATATGACGCTGCGTACAACCAAGATGACCAAATCTCTGTTGAAGCGTGGTCGTTACCATTGCCAACTGGCGGCCAGGTCAAGTGGTCTTATGCTTATACTCAAAATCGTCTCGATAAAGTGACGGATGCTAAAGGTAACGAGCAGCGTTATTTTTACGATTCCCTCGGTCGTATTAAACATGTGGATTCGCTAAAAGATAGAACTTCCTATGTGTATGATGCCCGAGGATTGCTACAAACCATCACGCAAAGTGCAGAGGGCCATGTCTCAGTTGTGGAACGGGATTACGATGGTTGTGGCCATCTGATTCACGAATCAGTTTCGTTGGATGGTGAAAAAACACAGGATTTTGAGCAGACATTTGACGAAGTCGGTCGGCGTGCAACTCTAACACAAATAAATTCTAAAAAAGGTTTTGATTTCTGGACATGGTTTTGGGGTTTGTTTGGAGATAGTAATAAAGCTGCTGATTTTTCATTTTCATATGACGCGCTTAAGCGCTTAACTAAAGTGCGAGCCAAGAGTCTTTTGGGAGACTTAACCTATGAGTACGATGCCGACGGCGTTTTGATTAAACGACAAAAACCGTGGGGGACAGTGTCGGTAACCGAACGTGATGTCAGAGATCGAGTTAGCGAAAGACAGGTTCATTCTCACGGAGCGTTATTATTTACCGAAACGCTAGAGTGGCTAAATACCAATCAGCTGTCATCTTATCGTCTTCAAAGTGGTAGTGAGGATTTACTTTCCAATATAGACCAAACATATTCTTACGATGATTTAAGTCGATTGGTTGGTCAAAAATCCCACGAATCACGAGATACGTTATCGAAAACCTTTCTCTATGATCAGGGCAAAGCGGGTGTCGGTATGGCAACCTTTGCTACTGAATATAAAGTTGTTTACGATCATCAAGGTCGCGTTGTCCAACGTGAAAATATACAAACGCATGTGATTCAAGAATTGACTTGGAATACCTGGGGGCGTTTAAGCAAAGTAATAGCAAAACAAGAAAGCCAAATCTTGTATGAATGGACGGGAATTTATGATGGCCTCGGACGTCGCATTAAAACAGTATTTTCTCCGAGCAATGGCGAAGAAAATATCAGAATCAGCCAATATGATCCGCAGGTTGAGTTTCTGGAAATAGGCTTCAAAGAACAGCAGAAAAATCAGCAAATACAATTTTGGAAAATCTACGGCCCCGATCTAAACGGCGTCTACGGTGACCTGCAAGGTATCGGTGGCCTGGAAGCATTGGTAAATGAAAACACTGGTGAAATTCAAGCAACCATCTCCGATGCTTTTGGCCACGTGTTAGGGTTTATGAGCGAGGCAGATGGCTGCCAAGATAAAACTGTTATCCATCGACCCAACCTCGAGCACTGGGGCGTGACGGATTCAAATCAAATCGGCTGGCGCGGAAAGTCTCTGGATCCAACCGGATTTTATTACCTCGGTGCACGTTACTACGATCCGCAAACAGCCGGTTTTATCTCGCCAGATCCTTTGGGCTTTGCTGCAGGCATGAACCTGTACGGCTATGCCTATAATGACCCTGTCAATTATTTAGATCCGGATGGACGATATGCGACGCCGGTGTGGGAGTCCACCAAGTCAACCGTAGCTAATCCAAATCTTTGGTTCGCGACACTTCAGACTGGAGCCGGTATGGCACAGTTCGTGACAGGAGCAGGAGCTGCACTTGCGGCCGGCACAGCGACGGGCGGGGCAGCATGGATCCTTGGAGCGGTAGCAGCAGTCACGTCAACCTTGGGTGCTGATAACATCTTGACGGGCACAAAGTCGGCTTACAGTGGCCAGCACCAAACAACAAACTTCCATCAAGCTATGCGTGACACTGGCTTCTCGCCAGAAACATCTACATATCTCAACATGGGCGCAGACTTTTTCTCCACACTCGGCGCTGGCGCAGCGACGTCATATGCTCGCGGGGCTTTTTCGTCGTCATCTGCTGCGGAAGACCTAACCAGGGTGGGCCGTTGGATGTCTGAAAAAGAGTACAATCTGATGCGGCAGACGGGAAGAGTTGTTGAGGGTGGAGGGGGGCAAACATTCGTATCAACAAAGGGGCATGCTGACTTTATGCGAGCAGTGCAGCCAGGCTCGATATATGCTGAGTTCGAAGTTTCGAAATCCAGTTTACTGCAAGGAGGAAAAGATGGATGGCTTAAAATGCTCGGTCCAGGAGCCAGAGATTCCCAGCTCTATATGTTGCAAAAACAAGGTGGTCAGATATTACCGAAGCACCAAAATCTATCGCCAATCTTACAAAGGAAATAACATGGATAAGAATCTAAATTGGTTCAAAGAACAGATACATCCAGAATTAAAAGAATACAAAGTTGACTATTTATATTTTGAAAATGGAGATTTTGGGAATTTGGACAGGGTAGATTTTAAAAATGAACATATTGGCGGGGGGATAGATTTTTGGAGTTCTGGTTGGTTAGGTATACACTTGGTAGACTACGATAATGACATCGAGTTAATCAATGTACTGCTGGAAGCGGATGAAAAAGTGCAAATTTCAGACCATCTTGATTTACTCGTTAATTTTTTATTAAAAAAATAATCAAAGAAATGAAGCATTGTTTTTGATTAGATAAACGGTCATTTGGTAGGTATTGAGTAAGTTTTTTGAAAATTAAATGACGAAGCATATTGCTGCTCTCCAACTGTAGCAAAGCCTAATTTCTGGCAGGGAGTAATGCAGGCTGTTGGTGGTGCAGCCCAGGCTGTTGTAGGAGCTGGTGCCGGAACGACGACGGCGTGGACGGGCTTTGGCGCCGCTGCAGGAGCAGCCTGTGCAACCATGGGCGTGGATAATTTAAACACCGGCTTTCAGAAAATGTTTTCTGGTGAAGACCGCGCAACAAACTTCAACCAAGCATTTCAAAACTCTGGATTCTCCCCCGAGGCTTCCTCGTACATCAATATTGCGATGGACTTCGGATCTACCCTGGGCGCTGGTTCTGCAACAGCCTTCTCTCAAGGAGCATTTGCTAAAGCACCTGGGGCTTTTGCCTCGTCATCTGCTGCGGAAGACCTAACCAGTGTGGGCCGTTGGATGTCTGAAAAAGAGTACAATCTGATGCGGCAGACGGGTAAGGTTCAGGAAAGTAAGTACCTTGGGACTACTTACGTTGCCAATCCAGCAAATACTGGCGCATTTATGCTACAGGCAAAACCTGGCAGTTTTTATGTGGAGTTTGATATTCTTTCTTCTTCATTAAAATCTACTAGAAATAGCTGGGCGAAAATCCTTGGACCTAATTCTGTGGAAGGAAGATTCGCTGCTAAAAATGGTTTAGAAATACCCAAAATGCCTGAGGCCTCCAATATTATTCATGGCGCCACTAAAATTAAGTAAGGAGAGAGAAACATGAGTTTAAAAAGGTTCTGTTTATGGGCACGAGAAATAGAGAAAAGAGTAGATTCGCTGGGCTTTGTGGCAAAATTAACTGCTTTACCAGAAAGTGAAACAGAAAGTGCAACTGACAATCCTGGTGCATATTTGGATATCGATACCAGCGAATTTCTTAGTCGTATTGCGCTTTCAGACAGCGGCCTCTGCGATGTCGAGATTATTAGTTCAAAATCAGGAGAAAATACTTATTATAAGCATATAGAAAATTGTACTAATAATTTTGATTTAGAATTTGAGGAATTTTTTCGTATTCTCAAAATTGAATCGGTCTTGACTGATTGAAATCCAAGAAGAGAGAATTAAATACGCTCGTCTTTTGTTCTTTGAAAATTAAACGGCAAACAGCCGGTTTTATCTCGCCAGATCCTTTGGGCTTTGCTGCAGGCATGAACCTGTACGGCTATGCCTATAATGACCCTATCAATTATTTAGATCCGGATGGACGATATGCGACGCCGGTATCGGGCTAGGTAGATTGCGCACAGTAGCCCGAAACGTCTTTTTTTAAGCGACAGTCCAGTGAGTTGAGGCGCCACGCTGATAGTGGTGCGACCAACGTCGCATTGAAATCGAGAGCTCCATATTTCAGCAAGTTCAACCAATGTCCTATCGAACCTGGTACAACGAATGACTGAATTAAATGAAATGCAAAATCGCCGCGCAATTTATTTAATGGTGCCATCACCGGCGTTATACGTGTCTACGACTTTGCGACGAAATTCTAAAGGGAGCGGTTTTGGCGTTTCATCGTTATCGGCAAACCAGGAAAAAAGTTGCTTAAAAAAATCAGCCTAGGCGTTCCGGTAGCGCTGTAATAAAAGTACACAAGTTGTCGAGTGTTAACTAGAATACATCTTGTAAAGGCTAAAATTAGATATCGATCGGTTTTGAATTTCGATTTCTTGTAAAGATAATACCTGATCGTCATATCTATTGTCTGGTAAAGAGCTGTATAAATCCAGCATGTTTTGGTGGACAGCGTCGCTAATGATATTTTCCAGCGCCATGATTTCTATGAAACGCAGCATATGCTGTGGGTGAAAGTGAATGACGAGTCCTTGTTTGTTTGTTGTAATATGTGTCTGACAAGTGTGTCTCATTAAAAAAAGAGAATCATTGCAGAGAATTTTTTGCAGAATTTTTTCTAGGGCAGGGTTGTCCAAATCAAATCTGTAGACAGCTGGATATAATTTGATCTTTGAGGTTCCATTAAAGTTGAAATCAAATCCAAATAAAAATACGTCGTTATAGGCAAGTTCTCTTAAGTCTTTGGTGAATTCTGGATCTGCTTGCAGTTCTGCACGCTTTTGCGGGTAATCCATGATAATAAGCCATATCTTGACACGAGAATCGATCATTTTTTCGCGAATATCTGTTCCAAATACGAGAAATTTTATTTTTGTAAAATCAAAATTCTGATTGATGTAATGATTTATGATTGAATAGTCGAACTGCCATTTGTGCTGATTTTCCAGGTAATCAAATATCTTAAAAATAGAATTCAAATTACTCTTAAAATTATGATCAAACCAGAAATTATAGCGTTTAGAAAAAATAACTCCTTCATGGAATTTGATACTTCTCTCGAGGCGAAAACCGTCTAGGTGTTCTTTTAAAAAATCCAAGTCCAGAATCATGTATTGCCAGCCTTTTTAGCAGGAATGCGCGCATGTCTCTCCAGCGTATTCGATTTCTAGAGTCATGTGTTGCACTTCGAACTCGGAAATTTTTTCTCGAATTAAGCACTTGAGTGCCAGGATTTCTTCTGGAGTGGTGCTTGGTAAAACCACAATATGTGTGGTTAAAATATGATAACTGCCGTCTAGTGACCACACATGGGTATCGTGAATGTCTTTTACTTTTGGAAATTGGCGCAAAGCTTTTTCCAGCTCAGGAACATCGATGTCGTCAGGAATAGATTGCAGAAAAATTAGCAAAGTTTTTCTGATGCGTTTAATAGCGTTATAAATAATAAAAATAGCGATGAGGATAGATAGGATAGGATCTAAAATCGTAAAACCGCCAAACTTGATGGCGATACTTGCGATCAAAACAGCGACCCAGCCTAAAATATCTTCCAGCAGATGCAGCGACATCATACTTTCGCTTGCCGATTTGCCTTTGTTTAATTTGAGAGCAGCAAATCCGTTAACTAAAATTCCTAAAATAGCGAGACCAAACATGCCTTCGCTGTGGACATTTTCGGGGTGAATGAGTCTGGGAATTGCTTTTGATAAAACAAAAATTGTACCAGCCAGCAAGAAAATGCCGTTAATCAGTGCGCCTAAAAGTGAAAAGCGTTTATAGCCAAAAGAAAACCTATGATCGCGTTTTTGTTTGGCCACGATTTCCAGTCGCCAAGAAAGTCCTAAAGAAAGCGTGTCCCCAAAATCATGTAGGGCATCTGACCAAATAGCGACGCTGTTGGTCAAGTAACCGCCGACTATTTCAATCAACGTGAAGACCAAATTAATGAAAAAAACTAAGGCAAAATTAGATGTCTGCTTTTCTGAAGTATGGTGATGATGTGACATGAAAAGGTTAAAGATTTGAGCATGCGACGATATTCCGGTTCTCCGTCTTTAATTAAGCATTGTGAGCTAGTATAGTCATACTCTAAAGTAGAAATTATGAAAAATTCAACCTTGATGGGAGTAAAATGTCAGGCATAGCAAAAAATGAAGCCAGAGCAGTTAAGAACAGTCAAGTAGAGATGACCGAAGTCGTGTTACCGCAATATGCAAATGTGCTGGGCACTGTTTTCGGGGGGCAGATCATGAGCTGGATTGATATTTGCGCCGCCGTCTCCGCCCAACGTCATAGCCGCTGTCCAGTGGTGACTGCTTCTTTCGATAGTGTCCATTTTATCGAGCCTATTAAACAAGGCCAAGTAGTTATATTAAAAGGCCAAGTTAACGCCGTGTTTAAAACAAGCATGGAAGTAGGCGTTATTGTCTTCGCTGAATCACCTTTCACCGGCGAAAGGCGCAAAGCGGTTCGGGCGTATTGTACCTTCGTTGCCCTTGATGCACATGGCAGTCCCAGAGGTATTCCTGATCTGATTATTGAAAGCGAAGAAGAGAAACGTCGGCATTTAGAAGCAACTGAGCGTCGACGCATTAGATTGTTAAATCGTAAACTCGAAGTGAAACATGCCTATAAGAATGGATGAGATAAAAATGGAGATTTAAAATGCTCGATAAATTATTACCATTTTTAATTGCAGGTGCTTTGGGCCTGGCAATTGGAATTGAACGTGAACGTCGTCATCAGGATATTCGCAGTATGGGCGCGCGCACGTTTATTTTATTAGGGATTTTAGGGGCGCTCACGGGTATTATTGAGAATGCTTTGTTGCAGGCTAGTATTTGTTTTTTTACGGGATCAGCGATTGTGGCGGGATACATCCGTGCCTCTGCAGATATCGCGCATCATAAAAAAGTTGATATCGGATTAACTACAGAGATTGCCGGTGGCGCGACGTTTGTTTTAGGTTATTTGGCGCATGTCGATGCTTTGCTCAGTGCCATTTTAGGCCTTTTAGTGCTGATTATTTTGCTCAGTCGCCAGACGCTGCATCGATTTTCTAAAGAACAATTACGGCCCAATGAAATTCAAGCAGCGGTAATTTTATTTGTATTGTTGCTAGGTGTTTTGCCCTTGGTGCCAGAGAATCTCACCGGTCCGTGGGGACTGTTTAATGTAAAGCAAATCGTGATTATTGTATCTGCTATCGCTGGCGTGCAATTTTTAAGTTATGTGGGAGTTCGTATTTTTGGGGATAAGGTTGGTATGCCTTTGGCTGGATTTTTGGGAGGTTTTGTTTCGAGTACAGCGGTATTTTTGAGTTTACCGGCATTGGTAAAAAAAGATAAAGCGTTGGCTTATTCGGTTGCTTCGGCGGGCATGTTCGCATCTGTTTCTACTTTTCTATTTTTATTTTTTGTGGTCGCAGTTTTGTCGGTTGGTGTATTTCTTTCAATATTACCCATTCTTTTACCGTCGATGGTTATGGGATCTGCTGTCGGATTATTTTTGGCAAAATATCAGGCGAAAGAAAGTGTTTTTCCTGTTTTAAAAAATCCGTTATCTATTCGCTCTGCGATTCGTTTGGGTCTTTTATTGGCAGCTATCATGGCAGCTTTGGCTTTGATTCAGAAATTTTTGGGTGTGCCAGGACTCAAAGTAGCTTCTTTTTTAAGTGGGTTTGGCGAATTGCATGCTGTTTCGATTTCGACAACTTCCCTCTACAATGCGTCGAAAATAAGTGAAGAGATTGCTAGAAATTGTATTTTGTTGGCAGCGCTGGCCAGCATGTTGTCAAAATTAATTATTACTTGGATTTTAAGCAGAGAGAGGTATGCTTGGGTCGTGACGGCGGGCATGCTGTTAATGATAGTGGCATTTTTGCTGCCGTGGTGGATCTTTTAAGCAGGAGACTGCTGGTGCAAATAATATTGCTTTCCAATATGTTAGAACACGCGGCCTTTCCTGATTTTTTGCGGGATGTTTCTGTTTTGCACCCTAAAGCAAAATTTTTAGTCACGGGTGATTTACTGAACATATTTCCCGAGCCCGGGGAAGATTTAAGAGGTTCAATTTTTTATGAGCTTTATGGCGAGATGATTGTTCCAGGTATGGATTATTTAGTGCGCACCGGATTTCATAATATTGAGACCTCGGTTTTTATTGATCCGCTCTGGCAAATGTTTGCACCGATGGGGAAAAATTTTAAAAAAGCCTGCGCCATTGCCGCCCAAAGATATCGTCGTTTTTTTGCTCAGGTGGAAAAAATTTTAGCAAATGGCGCGAATGAAATGCGATTTTTGTTTATCCCAGGCAACATGGACTACCCTTATTTAAGCTGGCAAGAAACCTATGGCAATCCTCTTTTTCTGCAATTGGACAACGCTGTATTAGAAATAAATGGCGTTAAGATTGGAGGACTTGGTGGTATCCCCAATAATGCCCACCCCTTTCGTGGAGTTGCCGAAATCTCGCCCTACGAGATGCATGAGTCTGAGTATGCTCGGCGCCTCAATTTATTATGTGGCGTGGATGTATTGCTGACGCATTTAAGTCATGAAGAGTGCCCCGCTTTGCGGAATTTTTTAAAAATATCGCCACTGCAATTATTGATTTGTCGAGCACCTTTTAATTTTAAGCGAACCCACGATTTTCGTGGTGAATTAAAAATGCAAACGGAACAATCGAAAAGTGTGATTTTTATAAGGCCATTTGATTATCCAGTGAACAATTACGGCATCATTCACATTGAACCAGAAAAGCTCAAACCCCCAGTGATGACGCTGCACCAATGGCACGCATAGGAAGTATAAAATTCAAAGCCCATCCCGCTAAGTAGGTGATGAAACAAGCAGCAGCGCCGATAGCCAGCATGCGCAACGCGCTGCGGACAGCACCTTTTCCGGTATATAAACTGATGACGATGCCTATACTCATTAAAGCCAGTGCGGACAGGACAGCAGCCCACTTTAGGGCTTTAGAACCATCATAAATTAAAAACGGCAGCAAGGGGCAAAGGGCACCCAGAGCGAAAGAGATAAAAGAATAAAAAGCAGCCTGATAAGGAGAGGAGAGTTGGTTGGGGGCCACTCTTAATTCTTTAGCTTCAAGTCCAATTTGATATTCAATAAATTCGCGTTGTGAGCGCACCGAAATGTATTCACCAGCGGCCATGGAAAAGGCGCCGGCAAGCATACCTGCGACGCCAGAAATCAGAACTAGATCACTGCTGCCTGCTGCTGCGGTAGTCATGCCAAAGATAAGTGCGCTGTTGGAAACAAGGCCATCGTTAACGCCGAAAATAGCTGCTCTCAGGTTTTGTCCAGTGCTTGATTTGGGAAGTGTTTCCATGCCTTGATTATATGATCGTCTGCACAAATAAAAAAGAGCAGGAATAAATCCTGCTCTTTTTGTCTGCTAGTACAACTGGTTACCAGCGGTTGCTTCTGCCACCGCGTCCGCCACCACCATTACCGCCACCGCCGCCGCCGCCGCCGCCGCCGCCGCCGAATCCACCACGATTTTCACGTGGGGCCATTGGGCGAGCTTCGTTCACGGTTACTGTGCGACCATCAAAGCTTGTTCCATTGAACTTGTTGATAGCTGAGACAGCTTCATCATCTGATGACATTTCAACGAATCCAAAACCTTTGCTACGGCCTGAATCGCGATCGATCACGATTTTGGCAGATTCAACGGTTCCACATTCTGAGAAAGTCTCAGCTAATGACTCGTCGGTTGCTGAGAATGGAAGATTTCCAACATATAACTTCTTACCCATAACACCTCCTAAAGGCTGGGACCGCTTCGGGAGGGGGTGGGCACTATTGCCCGCACGAACTCTTGAAGAAGCGAATACAATTGCGCGAGACTTAGCACAAATAAAAAAAGGCTACCAGCAGAAACTAGCAAAAAGGTGTTATTTGAAGGAAAAGCTAGATGGCATCACAGAACTTTAGGTTAAAGTAATCTGCTGGAACGGGTAAATTGAGGCAAGATTGAGAATTTGGCAGAGCCTATCCAGAGCGGTTTGTGATTCTTGAATGAGAGCTGGATCTACTAAATCATCAATAGTTAAGCGATCTCTATAATGCTTGTTTATCCACTCGTATAGTCTTTGGTAGAGATATTCTGTAAAATAGACTCCTGGGTTGCTTTTCTTTATTTCCTCTTCGGTGAGTATTACTCTAAATCGGAGGCAGGCCGGCCCTCCTCCATTTTTCATGCTTTCTCTTAAATTTAGATAATAAATTTCACGAATAGGTTGTTCAGTATTTGCCTTTAGGTTTTCGAGAAACCGATGAACATTTGAGTTGTCTTTACACTCAAGAGGGGCAATCAGAGCCATTGCATCTTTTGGATTTTGCAAAGAGATGAGCTGACTGTTAAATATATAACTTTTCACAGCTTGGGAAAGTGAAATATCCTTAAGGCCTACTTTTATTATTTTCAGATCTTTTGAATTGATCTGTTGAAATTGATATTGAAGTTTTTCGAAAACTTGTTCCGAATTTACATAAGCCGCTTCATGGTAGAATAAAGTGTCCCGGTTGCCTACTGCGACTACGTCATTGTGGAAAGCGCCGGCGTCAATTACTGCGGGATTTTGTTGGGCAAAAACGATTCTCTCCTTCGGTATCAGGTGAAGTCGCGCAATCGCGGTCGAAGCTTCTAGCGTTTGGCGGGCAGGAAAAACTATAGGATGGGTGGTTGTTTCCATTGCATATGAAAAAGCACGTCTCCCATATACAAATAAATGGATGCCCGGGTCTCCGTATTGATTACAAAATCGGGTGTGATTGGCGGCACCCTCATCTCCAAAGGTTTCACATGAAGGAAGTGCGCCATGATGAGTAAAATAGTTTTCATCCGCAAAGATAGTCTTCAATATACGAAATGTAGTCTGGTGTTCTAGAGATCGGTGAAATTTGCTCATGAGATTAGCCACTGTAAAATGGACTTTTTGGTCAGCGCTATCTGAGCTGGGTGTCACTGTGGCAGCATTAGCTGTCCACATACTAGAACCGGACCAAACTGCAGAGAGAATTTCAGGAGCTTCTTTTTTGGCTTGATATAATACCTTTTCATCTGAACCTGAAAATCCCAACTTCCGGAGCGTTTGTATATCAGGTCTGTCCTGGGGCGGTAAAACTCCCTGTTTTATTCCAAGCGATGTCAAAAAGCGCATCTTTTTAAGCCCTTGCAGTGCAGCTTCTTTTGGGTTTGAAACACTGGCTTTATTTTGCGTAGAAGCCAAATTTCCGAACGAAAGCCCAGAGTAGTTATGGGTAGGACCCACCAAGCCGTCAAAATTTACTTCAAATGCGTCAGTCATATAAGATCCCCCAGCTAGCACATGTGTGGCTAAGATGAAAGGTCAACAGAACGTAAGACATTTTTTGACAGCTAACTTTCAATTTGCTAGAGACGGGAAATGCCGAATCAAGAGAACACCCAGCTTGCTGCTCATACAGCGCGACGCACCTTTGCCATTATTTCCCATCCCGATGCCGGAAAAACGACTTTAACTGAGCAGTTGCTGCTGCATGGTGGTGCTATTCATATTGCCGGTGAAGTAAAAGCGCGCGGCAATAATCGTCGTCATGCGCAATCTGATTGGATGGAAATGGAACGCAAACGCGGTATCTCTATCGCTTCTTCGGTGATGACTTTTGAGCATGACGGGGTGGTCTTTAATCTTTTGGATACACCGGGTCATGAGGATTTTAGCGAAGACACCTATCGAACTTTAACTGCGGTTGATTCGGTTATCATGGTTTTGGATGCGGCCAAGGGTATTGAAACTCAGACGCGCAAACTTTTTGAAGTGTGTAGGCTTAGAGATATTCCTATCATCACTTTCATCAACAAGGTTGACAGAGAAGGACGTGACCCATTTGATTTGCTTGAAGAAATTGAGAAAAAATTAGCGCTCGATGTTTGTGCTATGAATTGGCCGGTGGGAATGGGTCAGGAATTTTTAGGATGTTATCAACTCGTCCAAAAACGATTTATTTCTTTTTCCGGGGACGAGCCAGAATCTGCAAAACAAAAAGAGAAATTAGCCGAGGACCTCAGTCTGCTGGAAGCGTTTAGTAAGCCCTTCGATATGAAAAGTTATCTTGAAGGCCATTTGACACCAGTATTTTTCGGCAGCGCACTGCGAGAATTCGGCGTGGTGGAATTGTTAGCGGCGCTGCACTTGTATGCGCCTGGACCTCGAACGCAAAAAGCCAATCTACGCACTATTTCACCAGAAGAAAAGAAGGTGACAGGTTTTGTCTTCAAGATTCAAGCCAACATGGATCCAAATCATCGCGATCGCATCGCATTTGTTCGGATATGCTCGGGTGAATTTCGACGTGGCATGAAGTTAAAGCATGTCCGTACCGGGAAAATATTTTCAGTACAAAGTCCAGTTTTCTTTTTGGCAAGGGAGCGATCGCTTGTTGAAGAAGCTTGGCCGGGAGATATTATTGGGATTCCCAATCATGGAACGCTTTGCATCGGTGACACGCTTACCGAAGGTGAAGAACTTCATTTTAGCGGTATCCCAAGTTTTGCTCCTGAAATTCTTTGCCGAGTTCGTTTAGATGATCCCATGCGTGGCAAACATCTGCGCAAAGCATTGGAAGATTTGTCTGAAGAAGGGGTTTCTCAACTCTTTAAACCGTTAATTGGCTCTAGTTGGTTAGTGGGAGTGGTGGGGCGCTTGCAGCTCGATGTTTTGATGGCGCGCATGGAAGGCGAGTACCGCATAAAAGTTGGCTTCGAGAGCGCTCCTTACGAAGGTGCTCGTTGGATTTATAGCGAAGACGAACTGGAACTGAAGCGTTTTATTGACCAAAATCGCAATCAGGTTGCCGAAGATCTCAATGGCTGTCCAGTTTACTTGACTGGCGACGATTGGAGTTTTCGCTACCTGCAGGAAAAATGGCCTAAGATTGCGTTTCATAAAACACGAGAGCAATTTATCCGGATATAAAAAATGGTGGAGGCGGCGGGGATTGAACCCGCGTCCGAAAGATAATCACAAAAGACTTCTACACGTTTAGCCCGCTGATTTATACAAAACAACAACGCCCAGGGGCAGGCTTCATCGCTTTGTTCCAGATTTATTTCTCGCCCGCACTCCAGTCTGGAAAAAATGCGGGCCAGTCCAATAATTTACATCGAGTCCTATTGCTCAGACAGACGTTAGGTCGATGGGTCGCTTAAAGGTTTTTAAGCTTAAGCGACAGCTAGCTCAACATTATTGTTGGCATTTTATGTTTTTCCAGCCTTTTTACGCGGTGACCGGAACCCGCGACGTGCCATCAATCGCTCTCATCCCCCGTCGAAGCCAATCGCCCCCAAGTGGTTTAAACATAGATCAACTCTTGTTCAGTGTAGTGCAATATTAAAATTGTTCAAGAATTTTTTCTGCGATAGCATATTAGTTAAGCTCTATTTATGTGAGGCTCAACATTAACAACTTTTAAAAAAGATACCAAACACATGAAGGCTGAAAGGCCAACGAAGTATGATGGCATCGCCATAATTGTTCCATTATGCAGGAGTCCCATTCCTTCAGTAATCAGGGCAATAAACAGGTAATAGGATAGACCTAAGACTGCGCCTGCAATGCCGAGACTTGTGGCATATGCTTTCAGTGCTACTGCAAGAGTGTTTGGGATAATCAAACCAAAACCAACGAATATGAATGCCATAGGAAAAATGACGCAAGCCGTTGAGAGATTGCGTGTTGAGCTATTTATAAAATCTACAGAAGCCAAGCTAAAAAAAAGCATCGCGCCTGTCAAGGTTAAGCCCGCGCCAATTTGCACAAGTCTTTCCGTCGCTAATTTGCTGCCTAGTCTGTGCGATAACAATGCACCTAGCATCGATGATAAAGCAATTGCAATTCCTATGCGCCCGTACTCGCTTGGCGTGTAGCCTAAGATTTTTTGAAAAATATAAGGAGCTTCTCCGTAAAAGCTAAATAAAATTCCGTTGCATCCGGCAACCATAAAAACACTCTTCCAGATACGGGGGTCCGCTAGCATTTTTGTAGATACAGAAAACACGCTGTTTCTCGAGAGCAATCGTATTTCAGGTGGTTGCGTTTCGTTGAGTTGAAAATGGCTGATAATCAACAAAAGTAAACCCATCAAGAGCAGTACTGCGAAGTTACCTTTGAACCCGACCAGCTCATCTACACCTCCCCCTATCAAGGGACCAATTGCTGGACTTAACGCGAGGGCTGCAGTGACAAGGGAAAATACTTGGCTTCGTCGGACGCCAATGTAAAGATCTCTCATCATAGTTTGAACGACCACTGAGCCAACGCTTGCACCAAATCCTTGCGCTAGCCTGCTGATTAATAAAGTCAGAATATTGGGCGCAAGGATACAAAAAGCACTTGCGATCACGTAGATGCTTAATCCCAAAAGCATAGAAGGTCTTCTGCCTATGCGATCACAAAGTATCCCAAAACAGAGGACGCCTAGAGCAAATCCTACTAAATAGAGGCTTAAAGTTAGATTGACCATTTGAGTAGAAGTAGCAAACGCTTGCACCATATTTGGTAAGCAAGGCGTGTATATCGTTTCTCCAATCTGCGGAAATGCGACCAACGGCATGAGTAGCCACAGTGGTGGGGCAATTTGTTTTTCGTTGTGCATGGCGGTTCTCCAGTTTTTTTACTGTGAATCATAACTAGGAATTTGCAATCGGCGGCATTGTTAACTATTGTTAACTTTAAGTAAATAATTGCTGGAAGGCCAAAGATGAGCGAATTAGGCAGGCTTCGGATATTTAAAGAAGTTGCAGAACATCGAAGTTTCGCTAAAGCTGCGCAAATTTGTGGGGTTTCTAGAGCTGCAATTAGTAAGCAAATATCGGCGCTTGAGGCTGACTTGGCTGTGATGTTGCTTGAGAGAACCACTCGGCATGTGGCATTAACACCATTAGGCGAAATTTATCTGGAGCAGATCCGTCCTCTGCTGGCAGGCATTGAAGAAGCTTCCTTAATGGTTTCGCAAATTCATAAGGAACCCTCAGGTCGACTTCGAGTTACTGCGGCCAAACATTTTGGAGAAACCTATATTGTTCCAAATCTTGCGGGTTTTTTGCAAGAGTATCGCGAGCTTCGCCTGGAATTAGAATTGGCAGAACGGATGCCGGATATGGTGCGTGAGAAAATTGATATTCTTGTGGGGATGTCCATTTCAGGGTCGCCTGACTCTATTCAAAAAACCATTGCCCAAACAAGGTATGTACTGTGTGCATCCCCGAAGTATTTGCAAGCCATGGGGATCCCAAATACTCCCGATGAGCTAAGCCTGCATCGCTATATTGCCCATAGTATGCGCAAACCGAATGATGAAATTATTTTTGCAAATGGTAAAAAGATACATGTTCAGCCATACCTTCGTCTTAACGATACGGCTGCTATGCTTAAATTGGCGAAGGATGGCCTTGGAATTGTGCAACTGCATGAGTATATGGTTAAGAAGGAAATCAAAGAAAATAGCCTCGTAAGGCTGTTGGGTAGTTTCGAGAGCGCAGAAGTGCCAATCTATTTGAACTATCAGCAGCAGCGTTTTGTGCTTCCTAAAATTCGCTGCTTCATAGACTTTATTTCAAGAATTTTATCCGCCAGTCACCCGATGGGCAAATGGATCAAATAGACATCAAATAGCAAGACCGGTGGGTAGATCTTTCACGAGAAGGATCTTTTTTTAAAAAACGCAGGGAGTGTTAATCATGAAAAGAGCGGTTTTGAGTTTAGCTTTATTGTTGTCGGTTCAGATTGGTATGCCAGGATTCGCCAGGGCTGATGATGCAGAAGATATGAGCCTAG
This sequence comes from Myxococcales bacterium, assembly GCA_947445025.1. GTDB lineage: Bacteria > Myxococcota > UBA727 > UBA727 > JABDBI01 > JAHFEG01. Next base: position 22,517 of record CANFCB010000008.1, on the reverse strand, counting down.
CCATCGCAGGCCATATAAATGAGACCATGCATAATGACTCCGCTCCTCATTGTGATGGTGATCGCGGTGGTCGGCGTGAAGGTTATTGGGGTGGTGGTGGCGGGCGTGACGGTTGGGATGGCGGTCGAGGAGGCCGTGATGGTTGGGATGGCGGTCGTGGCGGCTATGGCCGTGGCAGCTGGACTTGCATCGCGCAAAATAATTACGGGAGTGCGTACTCTGCAGTAGCTTACGATCAGTATGCAGCACAGCGTGAAGCGCTTCAGGCTTGCAATAGATACACAGTATTTGGCGGCTGCTACGTTTCTCGTTGTTACTGAGTAGCATGATGAAATCCCTTGTGCTGATTTGATTTATTATGCCAGTCTTGGCTGGTATGATAATTCTGGGGTTTTATCGTAGCATCCAATAATTTAGCCATAATTTAGATCTTGTGCGTCGCTTGCTTGTGTTGTAATGCTTATGCCTCTTAAAATTTGCGGGAGTGGTTTAAAGTGGCACGCGTAACAGTTGAAGATTGCTTAGAAGTTGTTGATAATCGATTTGCCTTAGTTTTGTTGGCAGCAGCACGTGCACGTCAACTCATGAAAGGCAGTCGCGCCTTGGTGGAAGGTTACAAAAATAACGAACAAGTAATTGCCTTGCGCGAAATTGCTGCTGGCAAAGTGCATTTTAACCGACCTGTTAAAGAAGTGTTAGAATCATCATTGTCTGAACTTGATCGTGAGTACGAAGCTATTTACGGCGTTCACATCTAAATGTCTTCGCGTACCCCTTCTGATGATGATCTAGCAAAAGACGATAACGTCGTTCGGGTAGATTTTACACGCAGCACCAAAGAAAATAAGGTAGCGCCTCAGGCTGGGGTGTGTGCAGGTGATCTGCACAAATTAAAAGTATTTGAAGATTTGCTAAAACAAGGGACGACCGCAATTGTGTTAGATGCCTCTCATCCCGAGGTCAAAGTACCTCTTGTCTTAAAGGATGTTCCTAACTTGCGGCTCAATTTTTCCCATCGTTATGGCATAGCCGATTTTGCTTATAATGAGTGGGGCGTAAAAGCGACTTTGTCTTTTCCTGAAGGTTTTTATTTTTGCATGATTCCTTGGAAATCAGTTTTTATCATTGAACTTGATAGTACAGGTATGGGTGCCGTTTGGCGCGAAGATGTCCCATCGGTACTGAAACCTGCTTTTGAATTAAAAAGAGAATTACCAAAAGAATTAGAAAAAGAATTGCAGCAGAAAAAATCTTCTAAGACCCAGAAAAGTCCTGCGTCTTTTTTACACTTAGTAACCGATGATTAAAAAAAATGGGATGCGCATAGTGCCGCCCCTGGTGATTGATCAAGCAAGTTTAGGTGAAGGACTGGATATCTTGACTAAGCTCTTGCTACAATACAACAAGTAGTGATGTCTCAAAGGAAAAACCCATGGGAGATGAAGGTTTGATCTCGGCGCTCCAGGAATTGGTGCGAAAAGATAACTTGCACCCGCATCAAGCAGAGCAATTGCTGAAGCGCAGTTTAAATGGAGAGCACACATTTATTTTAGGTCCGCATCAAGCTGGAAAAATTAAATTAGCGCAAGCTTTAGCTAATGATATTGGTAAGAGTGCACGCATTTGGTCGATGGAAAATGCCTCTTTACGCGAAACAATTTCAAGTGGGCTGAAGTGTGCCCATATCGCCGGAGCAGATTATGTTTTATTGATCGATATCTTGCCTGCTGATCTATTTTGGTTGTTGGAACATGATTCTTCTGTATGTATAATCGCTTCTTTGCCGGTGGTTAACACAGCGGCGCTTTGGTTTTTTGCGCATCAGTCAAAAATTGATTTTATTCAAAGCGTCTGGGAAAAAAGTGTTTATCAAGTTGGTTTTAACACTTTGGGAAATGCGCAGCTGGTTGGTGACTTTTCTTTAGAGAAGATAGATGCAAAGCCTTTTATGGCTGAGCAGTTAGGAGTGACCTCGTTTGCATTTCCGCAAAACTGGGCAAAAGATACTGCAGAGCACGACCCAGGCTGGGAGCTTGATAGTGAGGAACATGGAGGAGGAAAAAGGTATGAGTGAACAAAACGAAAAAGCCTATATATCTTATCGCCATGTCTATAAAGCTTTTGGTACTCAGAGTGTTTGTCTTGATTTTAATTTGGACATTGTGAAAGGCGAAACCATTAGTATTATAGGACCTTCGGGAATCGGTAAAACGGTAACTATTAAAATGTTGATTGGGCTTTTAGATGTCGATCAAGGCGAGATCTGGTTTGATGGTGTCGACGTTGCTGCTTTTACCAAAGACAAATTATTTATGCCTATGCGTAAGCGTGTATCAATGCTGTTTCAGTGGGCAGCCTTGTTTGATTCAATGACTGTTTTTGATAACGTCGCTTATCCCTTGCGAGAGCAATTTAATTTGTCGCCTGGTGAACTTAAAGAAAGAGTGCAAGATAAATTAGAGTTGGTGGGGCTTCCCTATGCTGGCTCTAAAATGCCTTCAGAACTTTCTGGTGGTATGAAAAAACGGATTGGTTTAGCTAGAGCAATCGCCACTGATCCTGAGGTCATCTTGTATGATGAGCCTACGACGGGTTTGGATCCGATCAATACAGTACGTATTGCCGATTTAATAATTGCCCTGCAGGAACGGCTTAAATGCACAAGCATAGTGGTTATTCATGATATTACCACAGCGATTCGGTTGAGTAATCGTGCTGCCTTCATGTACGATGGTAAAATAAAGGCGGTAGGAACAATGGATGCGCTCATCAACAGTGAAGACAGTTTTGTTCGAGGTTTTTTAGCGGGCGATCCTACTCTTGCTGATTTTTAAGGAGCAATTTCTAAATGGCCATCACAAGACGCCGTTATCTCGATGTTATACTTGGTTTATTTATCATCGTCGGCATTGGATTGCTCGGCACTTTTATATTTTTAATTGGCAAAGAGCGACGTTTATTTGATGACGCAGCTTATATCAACGGATTTTATCCTAATGTTGCGGGCTTAAATGTTGGTGCAGATGTTTTATTGGCCGGTGTGATCGTGGGGCGTGTGAGTGAAATTAAATTTCCACCAATGCGCGCGAAAACACCCCATGAGCATCGTCAAATTAAAGTGGTCTTTCGCATTTCCAGCGATACCTTGCCTTGGATTCGGCAGGATTCCGTGGCGCGAATTGATAGCAAGGGCCTTTTAGGAGATAAAACCATTAATATCAGTTTAGGTTCTCCGGATTTACCGGCGGTTCCTGATGGCGGCGTAATAAAAACGATTGCGCCCCTTGATTTTAATGATGCCTTGGCCAAGGCCCAAACCGTGTTGGAAAATGTGACAGAATCAATTGCTGGAGCACGCAAATTAGTAGAAGGGTTTAGTGCCCAAGGTGGGGACGTTGCGCTTGCAGATGCCGCGACGGCGCTTAAGAATATTGTAGTCGAAGTGCAAAAGGGTGATGGCATTATTCATAAGCTTGTTTATGACAAGAAAAGTGGGAAAGATTTCCAGCAATTGGTGGCAGGCTTAAAAGAGGCAGCCAATTCGGTTAAGGGCACTACTGCCCATTTGAATAATATTCTTGCTGCCACAGAAAATGGCAGTGGCCTCTTGCATTCGCTCATTTACGATAAGAAGGGTGCCGAGACCGTGCGCTTGGCAAATGATATTTTAGCCGATATTCATGCTGTGTTACAAGAAGTGCGCCAGGGCTCCGGTATTGCCCATAGTTTGATTTATGACAGCAAACAAAATAACTTGATAACAAATCTAAATGCGGCCGCTGCTGATTTAAACTCAATCATTAGTTCCGTCAAAAAAGGTCAGGGAACTGTGGGGCGTTTGTTGGTGGATCCGTCGATCTATGAAGATCTGAAACTTATTTTAGGTCGCGTGAAACGAAATGAAGTATTGAAAACTCTAATTCGAGCCTCGTTACCCAAAGGAAAGATAGAAAATGTAGAAGTGCCTACCGTGCTTGACCAGGTTCCTTAATTTTAAATTTGATGGTAACTGGAGGTGTATATGTTTCAGAAAAAATCTCGGTTAACCTTCATTTTTTTATGTTTGGTTTTTTGCTGTTTTCAAGTAGGCTTTGTCGTCAAGAGCGAGACTGATTCGCAATTATCAGAACTGCGTATTTTTAATCGCGTGGTCTTGTTAGTGAAAGAACAGTACGTGGAACCGGAGCGATTTGATCCACGCAACATGCTACTTGCTTCTCTGCGCGCTATTGAACAAAAAGTTCCCGAAGTTGTCATAGGTGATCCGGTTAACGATGATATTTTAGTGCAAGTAGGTAAAAAGAGCAGAAGTTTTTCAGTTGGCGGTATGACCTCGCTATGGGATTTAAGTTTTCGTCTGCGCGATATTTTCCGTTTTATCGAAACCGATTTGCCCAAAGATATTCCTGCCGATGAGATCGAATACGCTGCTGCCAATGGCATGCTCAGCAAGCTGGATCCACACTCCATCGTGTTAGAGCCTAAGTATTCAAAAGAAATGAAACTGGCGACACGCGGAGAGTTTGGTGGTCTTGGCGTGGTGATTGGTTTGCGTGATGGCTTTTTGATAGTGATAAGTCCGCTAGAAGGAACCCCTGCTGCCAAAGCAGGCTTAAAAGCCCTCGATAAAATTATTAAAATAAACGAGGACTCAACCGTTAATCTTGGTCTTGACGAAGCAGTCGATCAATTGCGCGGTAAGCCCGGAACGTCTGTCATGCTGACTATTGAGCGAAAAAATGAGACAGTGGTTCGTCGTATTAACGTGGTGCGTGATATTATTAAAGTCGAATCTGTCAGTAGCGAATTGTTGGACAATCGCTTTGCCTATCTCAAAATTAAAGCATTTCATGGCAACACCGCGCAGGATATGAAAGCTGCCATTCTGCAAATGGAGAAAAAATCAAAAAATAAGTTAGCGGGTCTTATTTTAGATTTCCGTAATAATCCCGGTGGCCTTTTAGATCAATCAATTGCCATTGCCGATTTATTTTTAGACGGCGGCGTGGTTGTCATTACGCAGGGTGCTTTAGCTAAAAATCGAGAAGAAGAAAAAGCCAATCCCGGCCCACATAAAATGCGTTTACCTATTGTGGTATTGGTCAACAGCGGCTCTGCTTCTGCCTCGGAAATTGTCGCGGGAGCTATCAAAAATAGAGGGCGCGGGGTTGTTGTCGGTGAGCAAACTTTTGGAAAGGGTTCGGTGCAAATGTTGTACGATTTTCCAGACAAGTCATCGCTTAAATTAACCATTGCACAATATTTGACGCCGGGCGATGAAAGCATTCAATCGGTGGGAATCACCCCAGATATTTTGTTGAAACCCATGTTTGCTAATGATAAAAAACGGGTTTTACTGTTTCCAGAAATGCGCACCAGAGAAGAAGATTTAGAATCGCATCTGGATGACGAGCGCATTGTGAAACGAAAACCTGCTTATGAGTTAGCTTATTTGTCTAAAATCTTAGAGCCAAGTGAAGAAGAGCAGCGTCAGGTCTCCACAAAATATCAAGAAGACTATGAAATTGCTTTTGCCAAAAAATTATTAGCGACAACCAAAGGCAGTAAAAAAGAAGATTTATTGCGAGCAGCAGCAGATCTCGTTGAAAAAGAGCAAAAAATAGAAGCACAAAAATTGCTCTATGCTCTTAAAAATTTAGATATTGATTGGACTTTGCTGGCAAAAAAGGTCGATAAGCCTATGCTGGCATCACGGGTTGTTTCTCCTTTAACTGTAAAAGCCGGCGATGTTTTGAATATTAACTTAGAAATAAAAAACACAGGAAAAGTGCCTGTCTATCGTGTGTACGGTATTTCTGATTCGGTGACACCGCTTTTTGGTGGCCGTGAGTTTTTATTTGGGAAACTGATGCCCGGGCAGAAACGTCTTTGGAATGTGGAGTTTAAAATTCCCAAAGAAGCAATAAGTCGTCAGGATTTAATCCGCGTGCACATTAAGGGTAATGACAATGTTGCTTTAAGTAATATGGATATTCCCATTGTCATTGAAGGATTGCCTAAACCGGTTTTGGCCTATACCTATTATTTAGATGATACGCTGCTTGGTAATGGTGATGGATTTTTAGACATAGGCGAGCAGGCTGACTTAGTGGTTTTTGTTAAAAACTTGGGGCCAGGCCTGGCTGAAGAGCCATGGATCCTGCTAAAAAATCTGAAAAACTCTGAATTGTTTGTGAACGAAGGTCGTCGTAAAATGGCTGAGTTGAAGCCAGGTGATACGGCCGCAGAGCGCCTATCGTTTACTTTAAAACAAGAAGTCTCTGAAGCAAAAGTGCAAGTGCATCTATACGATGGCGTGATGGGTGATTTTTGGAGTGAGAAAATTTTGCTTCCTATCAAACAAGCAAAAACCGTTGCCAATAAATCAAATGGCGAGGCAGAAGTTTTAGCAGAAAGAACTGCTTTGCATGGAGCAGCAAGCGATAAAAGTATGGTTTTGGCCTATCTTCCGGCAGCGTTACCTGTGTCTTTGCAGACTTCTGTCGGAAATTTTTTCCGTGTGCGTGTTTCCGATAATTTAAGTGGGTTTGTGTATAAGAGTCAGGTAAAAGTGCTGTCTGCTATCGCTGACAATGCGAAGAGAACATCGACATTGCAGCCCACGATTGTCTATCGACGGACGCCACCTAAAATTAGTTTAGCATTGGGAAAAGTGAAACCAATTGTTGCAAAAAGTTCTTACAAACTGACCGTTTCAATTGATAGTGAAACTGCTGTTCGAGATACCTTCTTATTTGTGAATGATCAAAAAGTTTTTTATAAATCATTTGATGCTGGCCAAAATCATTTAAAATTTGACCGCGAAATTAAGTTGAAATCTGGCGTAAATATTATAACAGTGGTCGCGCGTGAAGACGACGATTATGGTCAAAGGGAAAGTCTGACTATTTTTTCTGAAGTAGGCGATCCGTTCGTCAAAGAAAAAATGTCCAGGCATTAAATAATGGAGTTTTGTAATGGTAAAAAATCATACTGCTCATGAAAAGATGGACGAAAATAAAAAAGATCGCTTAAAGTCGCTGGAATTAGCCGTTGCTAATATTGAAAAGCAGTTTGGCAAAGGATCCATTATGCGCTTAGGTGCTGACGAGCCTCTGGTAAGCGATGTCGAGTCGATCTCAACTGGATCGATCGGACTTGATATTGCGCTGGGAATTGGTGGCTACCCTAGAGGACGCGTAGTCGAAATCTACGGACCTGAATCCAGCGGTAAAACCACGTTAACATTGCATGCCATTGCCGAAGCCCAAAAACGTGGTGGCGTCGCTGCTTTTGTCGATGCTGAACATGCGCTCGATGTTAACTATGCACGTAAGCTTGGTGTTAACACCGGAGACGTATTGATTTCACAGCCCGATACTGGTGAACAAGCACTTGAGATCGTAGAAATGTTAGTTCGCTCGGGCGCGCTGGATTTGATCGTGGTTGATTCGGTAGCAGCATTAGTACCCAAGGCTGAAATCGACGGCGAAATGGGAGATTCTCATCTTGGTTTGCAAGCAAGACTAATGAGCCAGGCGCTGCGAAAATTAACCGGAACGATCTCTCGAAGTGGAACCTGCGTGATTTTTATTAATCAGCTGCGCATGAAAATCGGTGTGATGTTTGGTAGCCCAGAAACCACCACCGGCGGGAATGCTCTAAAATTTTATTCTTCGATTCGCCTCGATATTAGACGCATCGGCGCGATCAAAAATGGCGAACAAGTAATTGGTAATCGCACCCGCGTTAAAGTTGTCAAAAATAAAATGTCAGCTCCGTTTCGCGAAGTAGAATTTGATATTCTCTACGGACAAGGCATTGCTAAAGATGGCGAGTTGGTTGATCTAGGCGTGGACATGGGCATCATTGACAAGAGTGGTTCGTGGCTAAGCTTTAGTGGTCAACGTATTGGACAGGGGCGTGAAAATGCACGTCAGTATTTCCTAGAGCACCCAGAAGTTGCACAAGAAATTGAAAAACGCATCCATGCTTTTTCTGCGCTGGCCAGTCTACCTAAAGCCAAAAATGGCCATAACCCAGGGGCTGAATTAGAAGCACCTATGTAAGACAGAGCTAGGGCGGGTTTTAGTTATCCTATGCCGGTTCTGGGTTATATTCAGTCTCAATCTTTTCGGGAAGTGGGAGTTCTGTTTGGGCGCTGTGGGTGATTTTAACGTGGACAGTCTTGCTGATGCCTGGTTGTTCCATGGTGACACCGTAAAGCTGGTCAGTAACTTCCATGGTGCGTTTATTGTGGGTAATCAAGATGAATTGAGAAATCTTTGACATTTCTTTTACCATAGCACTGAATCTGTCAACGTTCGCTTCATCTAAAGGCGCATCAACTTCGTCGAGCAGGCAAAAGGGTGAGGGCTTAATCAAAAATATGGCAAAGATGAGACTGGTTGCGGTTAAGGCTTTTTCGCCGCCGCTCATGAGGGCAATGGAGCCCAATTTTTTTCCTGGTGGTTGCGCAAAAACTTCTACGCCTGAAGTCAGTAAGTCGTCGGGATTTGTCAGTGCCAGCCAGGCTTTGCCTCCCTTGAAGAGTTTGGGGAATACCTGGCTGAATTTATCGTTGATAGCATGAAAGCTTTCGGAAAAGCGCTGGGTCGTGGTCTCGTTAATTTTTTTAATCGCAGATTCTAATTGGGAAAGTGCGGTTGCAAGATCTTCACTTTGCGTTTTTAAGAAAGTGTGGCGTTTAGCTAGTTCGTTAAATTCTTCCATGGCATTGGGGTTAATGGCGCCAAGATTGTCGACTGATTTGTGCAAATCTTTTAAGCGTTTTTCGCTGTCAAACTCAGGAGCTGGCAATAAATGATAATCGGCAACAATTTCGTGAGGCTTGGTTTTATAGCGTTCGTAAAGTCGATTGGAAAGTGACTCTTCTGCCAGTCTCGATTCTTGCAGGTGCAGCATGATTTCGCTGAGCAAGTTTTTGAGATGCTCGAGGCTTTTTCGCTCGGAGCTAATAGTTGTTTCCTGGGCACGCACATGGCTTAACTTGGTTTCATATAGGCTGCGTTTTTCTTGCAGGCTTTGCCCTAGGACATCTCTTTCTTTTTGGGCCATACCGATCTTGCCTTCTGCACTTTCTTTTTGTGTCATCAGATGGCTTTGGTCTTCGACAGTTTGCTTTAACTGATTGGCCAGATTGAGCATTTGTCTGCGGGTATCTTCTTGTTGCTGCAAGTTTTGTTCTTGTGCGCGCTTTAGACTTGTTTGCCTTTCTCTTAACGCGGCAACCTTAATTCTAAATGTGGTCACTTCCTCATTTTTGCCCGCAACTTCACGGTCCAGTGTTGACATAATATTGTCTTGTCCCGACACGTTTTTTTCAAGTTCTTGGTGGGCAGCCTTGGCATCTTGCCAAGTTTTTTTTAGGGTTTCTAATTCGAGGCTGGAGTTTTCTATAAGTTGGCGAATACTGACAGCATCTTGCTCGAGCTGAATTTCTTTGTCACGCAAACGTTTATATTCATTTTTAGTAGATATTAGTGTTTCTTCGAGGCGAATAAGCGAAACTGCCAAAGTTTGTGAACGGGCTCTTGTTTCTTCTAAATTTTTAGTGAGCAATACGCGTTGTTCAACATGTTTGATGCAATCTTTTTCCAAGCTGATTCGATTTTTCTGCAAAGTTTCTAATTCAGAGCTCAGTTCTCTGATTTCACGTTTTCGTCCAAGTACACCGCTGTTGCTTGATTTCGATCCGCCGACAATGGAGCCGTCGGTTTCAAGAAGTTCTCGGCTTTTGGTGATAAGTGTGATGTTTTTTTCGATAGCGGTCGGCCAAAAATCCAAGGCATCCTGCAGATTTTCGACGACCACGATGTTGCCCAGCACACGATTGATCAAAGTTGGGTACGACAACACTTTGAGTTCGGGTAGCAGGAAAAAACTTTGTGGGGGCAGGGGTATTTCTTGAATCCAGGCATTGATAGCGTTGGTGGCCTCGTTATTTTCCATATAAAAGCGAATGCGACCTTCTTGCTTTTGTGCCAGTTCTTGCGCTACAGATTTCATCTCATCGCTACTGGGAACCACTACTGATTCGAGGCGATTTTTAAGAACCTCTTCGACCAGAGCTTCCAAATAAGCAGGCGCTTCAAAAAATTCAGCAACCAGTCCAACTATAGAACCAGTGTTTTTATCTTTCATGATCCGGCTTAAACCGTCGTCACCCCAGTCGTAGCTTTGCTCAATTTCTTGCAAGGATTTCAGGCGACTTTGATTGGCCACGCAGGCTTCTGCGCTTTTATGTTTTTGTTCTTCTAAATTTTTGTTGTTTTCTGTGCAGGTTTTTAATTGGATTTGGCAGTTGCTCAAATCGCATTGCACTTCAATCAGTTCGGTTTGTTTTTGAGCGACTTCGGTACTTAAATTATCTCGTTTTTCTTGGGCTTGCAAAAGTTGTTTTTGTAAAAGTATTTTTTCTTCATAGAGTGTTTTTTCACGGGTGAAAGCATTTTCACGTTGACGCTCTATGGCTTGTATTTCGGCATTAGACTTGGCAGTTGTTGACGCCGCTTGCATGAATTGCGTTTGGGCATCTTGCATGAGCTTGGCTTTTTGTGCTCGGCTTTGCGACAAGGTTTGCAGTTCACCTGACTTGCTTGCCAAATTGATTTCGATTTCAGCAAGTTCTTCGGTGGCCATTTTTAGTTCGGTTTCGTTGCCTTCTTTTTCTTGGTGCAGTTGTCTGCTTTTTTCTTCGAGTCTACGTGTTTCTTCATTGATATAGATCATCTGCTTGTGCTTTTGCTCTAAGGTCGAGTTGGCAAATGATATGTCTTGCTTGCTAAGAGCGATGGCATTTTCTGCTTCATAAAGCATGCCTTGTACCAGGCTTAATTGCTTTTCTTCGTCGGATAAATTCAGGCGGCTGCTTTCAATCATGACTTCTAGTTCTGCAATGCGTATGGTGTGCACATCTGCGCAACTGGCATGTCCACCTTGCTGGGTTTTTAGATGGTACTGTCTGTTATTTAATTCTAGAAATCGAAGCACAGAATGGTGCATGTCAATTTCACGAATTTCTTTTTGTAGTTGATGATATTTTTCTGCTTTATGTGCCTGCTTTTCCAGAGAAGTTAATCGACCTTCGACTTCTCTTTGCACATCGTTGATGCGCATGAGATTTTGCTGGGTGGATTCCATTTTACGTTCAGCAGCTTGTCTGCGCGATTTATACTTAGTAATACCTGCGGCTTCTTCTATGAATTGTCGACGTTCTTCGGGCTTGGCCTGCACGATGCTGGAGACACGGCCTTGCTCAATAATAGAGTAGGCTTTTGTGCCCACGCCGGTCCCCAAAAACAATTCGGTAATATCGCGAAGGCGGCAGGTAACTTTATTGATTTCGTATTCGGAGTCGCCGGTTTTATATAAACGCCTGGCGACTTCAATTTCGCTAAAATTGGCGTATTCGGGGGCAACCATGTTGCCATCATTTTCCAGAGTCAAAACCACTTCGGCCATACCCAGAGGCGCACGGGTTTGGGAGCCGTTAAAAATGATGTCCTGCATGGTATCACCGCGCAGGTGTCTTACATTTTGCTCACCCATGACCCAACGTAAAGCATCGACGACGTTGGATTTTCCGCAACCATTAGGTCCAACAATGCCAGTAACACCAATGTCAAAATCAATGACGACACGGTCGGCGAATGATTTAAATCCAAATATTTCAAGTTTTTTAATACGCATAATTAGGCTCTAAATTAGGTCTTTTTGTACTGTAACCTAACTGGAAAACCTTTGTCGATGCAGGCGCGTCGAAAAAATATAGACACAACTAATTTAAATATAAGTTTCTTCAAAGAATTTTTTGAATGCTACCAGTTTGCGGACGGAATCAAAATAGCGATCATTTTCTAGCCAACGAATGACTTTTCCGCGATCGATACGAAGGGCACGACGAAGCAGATCAAGAGACTCTGCTTTTGCACCCTGCAAGGCTTTTAAAGCAGCGTAATGATAGTTAACGGTGACATCGCTGTCGTCGAGCTCAAGAGCTCGCATATAGGCGTGCTCTGATTCTTCGTAGAAACCTTTAATAGCATAGCAAACGCCCAGATTGACAAACCCGCTTTGGTTGCTGGGATCTTGCTTGATCACAAGTCTGAATTCGTGAATGGCTTCGCGGTATCTGCCAATTTCCAGCAAGGCGCAAGCGAGTTCATGACGTGCATCGGTGTCGCTGGGATCTAATTTCAGCGCGACGTTGAATTCTTCAATCGCTTCGATGGCTTGCCCTTGCTCAATTAGGGATAGGCCTAAGTTTAAATGCACATCGGGGAAATCCCATTCATGTTTGGCAGCTGTCCTGTACTCGAGGACAGCAAGTTCATCGCCACGGGTCGCAATAAAACAACCTAAATTGTGATGACCGGTGGCATTTTCGGGTTCGAGATCAATTGCTTTCAAATAAGAACGCAGGGCATCAAGGTGCATGCCTTTTTCAGCATAGACGTTGGCGATGTTGTCAAAAGCTTCAGCGCAGCGAGGATCAACGTCGATCGCTTTTTGAAATTCGACTAAGGCTTCGTCAAACCAGCCCCGATCAGCAAGTGATATGCCTCGCTCGTTATGAAAATCGGAATGCGTATTGAGCTCAAATCGATCTTGATCATTGGCCATGAATGCAGCTCTCCTAAAAGCTTAAAGCCAAATTGACAGTTGCAAAATGGTTTGCAACTCCCTTAAGGACGCTTTCTTTTAAGAATTTATACGGGCTGGTCATTACCCTTGGCTTTTAAGAGCGCGGCATGGAAAATATTAATTAAGATACTGGTGACTGGAACGGCTAGTAGTGCGCCCGCAAGTCCGTAAAAATGCTCACCTGTTAGTAAAGCCAAGACCACAATTACCGGGTGAATTTGGGTGGCTTTTCCTAAGATCTTTGGGTTTAAGAAGTTGGCTTCCAGGCCATGTATGACCACAATCCAGCCCATTGCCATTAAAGCGGTAACGGCAGAGGTGCTCAAAGCCACCAGCGCAATGGGAATGGTGCTCAGAATGCTGCCAAATATGGGAATAAGACTGAAGAGACCGGCAAGCGTAGCAAGCACTAAGGCGAATTTGACTTTGAAGATCCAAAGTCCAATTAAAGTTAAAACGGCATTAATAAGGCAAATCATGAGCTGGCCTCTTATGGCTCCGGAAAGTCCGATATCGATTCGGTTGAGCAGGGCATCAAAAGTTGCTTTATCTCTGGTGAGCACCAAGCTAAAAAGGAATTTTTTAATGCGGGCGGTATCGACCAGTATGAATCCAGCCAGCATCAAAACCAAAAAGAACTTAAAGATAAAATTAACAGTTTTTTGGATGATATTTTGCAAACCGTTAACGATATCGGCAGATTGGATATGGATGTATTCGCCCAATTCTTTTACAATGTTATGAATCATTTCGGCAAGATTAATGGAAATCAGATTGGTCGTTTGGCCGGAGCCGAGGTCACTTAAGGACGGAACGGCTGGAACGGTAGCCAGATTTTCGAGGGGATAAATGATATGGATTGGCAGGTTGTAACGATGCAAAAAGGTGTCAATGTAAACAGCTAATTCATGGATTTTTGTTTCATTGAATTGGTTAAGCGTTTCGGTAGCGGCCTTGCCCATGCGCAGCAGTTCTTGATAAATTTCTGGCAGAAATAAAGTGGCAAAGAAATAAACAAACACGGCCACAAAAATATAGACAGAAACAATAGCAGCCCATCTGGGCAAAGAGTGCCTTCCAACATGAATACTGCAGAGCCTAGAAACCACTGGATCCAAAACATAGGCCAGCAAAGCGGCAAAAACAAAGGGCAGCAAGACACCACTTAATAGATAAGCAAAGACCGCAAGCGCTATCCATATGCAAGTCAGTAAAAGAGTTTTTTGAGTGTCAGGCTGATTGAATCGGTTGGTAAAGTTCATAATTTATTTGATGTTACGCGATGTTGCCATTTTTTAATTGCTTTAGGTAATCTTTCTTTTAGCCATTGTTCACCGCCAGGGGTGGCGGCATAAATTTCGCAGCCATGTTCGATGGATCCAAAAAAACGAAGTTTATGGCCGTCTAAAGATTTGGTCACACCGCCTGCCGCGCTTAAAATTACCGATGGGGCACAGGTGTCCCACAATTTCATGCGTTTGGTAGAAGTTAAATAAAAATCCGCTTGGCCGCCTGCAATTAGCGCGAGCTTCAGCCCGACTGAACCTTTTTTAACGATGCGCGCTACTGCTAATTCGGCAGTTAGAAATTCAATAAATTCTGTGGGATTTCTGAGACTGGCTACGGCAGTAGGCTCGCTGTTAATAATTTGTTGATGACTAACGTCGCACCTAAATGGTTTCAAGTGGTTTGCTTCTAACCGTTCACAATAAAACATGGGCAGAAAGTGGAGGCTTGCGGCACGGGTATCGATGGCACGCCACAAGACACCTGTGGCTGGCTGGAAAACTACACCTAAAACCGGTTCTTGGTCCACGACCAATCCAATCATAACTGCGTAGTCGTCTTCGCCTTTAACAAAGTAGGAAGTGCCGTCGACTGGATCGACAAACCAAACGCGGCCATGGTCTGGAACTGCTGCGCCTTTGGGGAAACTTTCTTCGGTTATGATCTGATCGTTTGGAAAAGCATGGCTTAAAATTTCACGGATGGCCACATCAGCAGCGAGATCTGCTTTGGTGACAGGTCCTTCGTCGTTATCTTTAAAATTGACGGTACCATCATGAATGAGGTCTAGGGCAATTTGGCCGGCGATGCGCGCTGCTTTTTCCGCAATACGCATTTCTACTTCAAGTATCATGATGGCCTTTTTTAAAGCGTTTATTAAAGTCTGATGCAATTTTCTTTTAGGTAAGCACTGACGCCGGCGGCACTTGGCTTCATGGCCATGTCGCCTTTTCTCCAGCCAGCAGGGCAGACTTCCCCGTGTTGTTCGGTGTGTTGCAAAGCATCAATAACGCGCAGTGTCTCATCGACGTTTCTACCCAAAGGCAGATCATTCAGAGTTGCGTGTCTGACGACGCCTGACTTGTCGATCAAAAAGGTGCCGCGTAATGCAATTGCGTCTTCAATCAAAACGCCGTAGTCACGACAAATTTCTTTGGTGAGATCGGAGATAAGCGGGAAATGAATTTCTCCAATACCTCCTTGCTCAACTGGGGTTTTTCTCCAAGCATGATGGCTGAATTTTGAGTCGACGGAAACGCCTAAGATTTGCACATTGCGGCTTTCGAATTCTTTGCTTTTGTTAGAAAACGAAATAATCTCCGATGGGCAAACAAAGGTAAAATCAAGTGGGTAAAAAAACAGGGCGACGTACTTTTTGTCTTGAAAGCTCGACAAAGAAATTTTGCTAAATTCGCCATTGGGCATGACGGCATCGGCAGTGAAATCGGGGGCGGTTTTTTGGATTAAACTATACATGAGAAAGCTCCTATATGGGTGACGGTTAACTGCTTAAACCGGTGACATATGTAAATCATTTGTTAAAAATAGGCTAGAGGTTCTTCACATCTGAGGCGAATCACCTTCTCCACGATATCAGTGCCTTTTTTAAGCGCAGCGCGTTCAATAAATTCGTTGGCTTTATGAGCGACATCAATGGACCCTGGGCCAAAGATAAGTGAATGAATGCCAAGCAGAGCAAGGTTACCTCCATCGGTGGCAAAGGCTGCTGCGCCAGCATGGGGATGTGAGGCTATCGGCGCTAAAACTTTTTCGAGGGGTTGGTGCTCAGGGGTATGCAATGCCGGTGTAATATTTAAAAGCGACATGCGCAAGCTTCCTGCCGGTAAGGGGAGTTCCTGTAGACGCGCGTTCAGCCTTTCAAAGACCGCTAAAGGGTTATCTCCGGGCAAGGGACGATAGCCCAAAATAATTTCGCATTTATCGGGGACAATGTTGACCGCTTGACCGCCTTTAATGCTGCCTACATTTAACGTGACGTAAGGTCTTTCCAGATAATTTTGGTGTTTGATTTCTTTTTGCAAGTCTGCTTCTAGGTGCTCGATTGCGGCCAATATGGTTTGCATACGTTTGATGGCAGAAATTCCCAGATCCGGTTTGGAGCTGTGCGCAGCGAGGCCAGTGGTCACAATCTGACAAGAAACGTGACCAGGATGCATGCGGAAAATGCGAAAATCGGTGGGCTCGCCGATCAATGCTTCGTGGGGCAGCAAGGTGGGTTGCTTTTTGAGGACCTCGACTAATTTGTGGGAACCATGGCAACCAACTTCTTCGTCGTAAGTCCAAATCAGTGTGAGAGGCTCACTTAATTTTTTTACTTCAATGCGAGCCAGCGCTGTGAGTGTGCAAGCAATAAAACCTTTCATGTCGGCAGTGCCGCGACCATAAAGTTTGTCGTTTAATTCGGTGAGCTGAAAAGGATCACTTTGCCAAGGTTGATCTTCAGTGGGGACTACGTCCATGTGACCAGAAATAATTAAGCCGCCTGTTTTTTTTGGGCCAGCCTGACAAACCACGTTGGCTTTTTGGGCGTTGTCTGGATCAGGATAAATCTGGACGTCGAAACCTAAATCCTCACAGCGTTCGCTTAAAAAACTGGCTAGTTCCATGACGGGTCTATGAGAGACGGTATCGAAAGCAATCAGTTGCCCAAGCAGCGAAGGTGCAGTTTCAGAAATTGTCATCGCTTTTTTTTAGCAAGTTGCGCGGTGTTAATCAAGGCCATGTCGTGACTCATGAAATCGCCTGAGGCTCGAAATATATGCTTAGAACTGTACTGCAACAGATTAATTAAATTGCTGGTGTAAATACAGGCATAGTAAGTTACTTGCGCACCAAAGCGGCTGAGTTGGTTTTGTTCGCGAAAAAGGCGTCCCCAAACTGAATGAAACTCCCTTTCAAGTTTATCCTGAAAAAGATAAGACTTTTTGTCTAATTTGTGCAGCATATTTTGGGAATCTTCAAGCTCGCGACGCAACTTGTTTGAAATTTTGAGAAGGTGCTCAATCTGTTTTGGTTCTAAATCGTTATTTTTGGCAGCAACCTCAATATGAAAAAGCAACGATCTTCTTTGTCTAATTTCATCGTCGAGGCTTAAACGTTTGGCATCTGAAGTGCTGGCACGATCAAGATCCTTGGCGTATTTTATGGAAAAATTAATTTCGTGTTGCAGTTCTTCAACAACCAGGCAAGTTCTCCATAAACTTTCTTTTTTACTGAGCACGATATCACCATAAATGTGATCGCCTACATAAAGAATTTGCTCGCCTTTGCACTTAGCCATGCGCTCGAAGTCAACAAGGTTGCCACCCATATAAACCTTATGGCGAGAAAACTCGGCGTCATTGACTGCAATTGAGCCAACTTGATCGATCATCTGAGCAGGATTTTTGGTGTCGACTTCAAAGAAGGGTTTTTTATCTACAAAAAAAGAAGGTTTCGAGGCCCCGACGATAATTATGTCAAAATAAGACTGCCAGGTGGCATACTCCGGTAGTTTGCCTCCCAAAATATAGGACATGACGCAGTTGGTGTAACTCCAATAACTGTTGGTTAATAAGAATAATTTCTTTCCGGCTTTGCGAAATTTATGCAAAGTCAAGGCAATGTCTGGGTCAGCGTTGATATAAGTAGGCATGTCCTGCGTGATAATTGATTTCAAAGAACCATCTGAGTGAATCGCGTCTATTGATTGGCGGACGTCATCAAATAACTTGGCGGTATTGATGATGCGGTTATGATCGGTCTGATCCAAGAGAGGCTCAACCGGATTTAAAGACATGCCTTGGCTATGGCGTTCTTCGAAATAATCAATGAGATTGCAATAAAGGCAAGCCTCGGACATGGTAAACAGAGAATCTAAAGAAGAATACTGCGAAGAGCCCAGTCGGATTTTTTGATTGGCGTAAAGATCGGCTGCTTCCTCAAGGGAAAGTTGGCGGCGCCCATACATGGCGCGCCAAATGCGATCGTGGGTGTCAAGTTTCAACAAATAGCCATTTTTTTTGTCGACCACGAGACCGCGAATAATTAAATTCGGGTCATAAGGCAGTTCCCGAATATCATCTGGGTAGCCCTTGCTTCTAATTAGATATTCCACCGTCAACTGGTACTGCAACTGTTCCATGGGCTGGTGGTAGTAATTGGCAAGGGTGTAATCCATGTCAAAACCCACCAACAAGATTTGATTCAGGTTTAAATCTCGGTTGGTGTAAACGGCAGATGAGGGGTCAAATATAGCCGTTTTAGTTGATTGCAGCAGTTTTTTTAAGCGGAGATCAAGCTGTTGAAAAATATTTGGCATGCCAAGCATTATATACCTATCGCCGCAATTTTTAAAAGATTGTTTATTTATCTAGGCGTCAATTTTGCGTTTTACTAGTCTTATATGTTATGTTTATTTAATAACTGGAATCTTTTTAACGATATTTTTATGGCTGTAGCTTTTAAGTGCAAATTAGACTCTCATTTTAATACGCAGAAATTGGAAGTGAGCTTGCGTCCTTTAGGTTACGGTGACCGTGAATCCGTGCAGCGTTGGCTTTCGGATCCATATATAATTCAACTCACTTTTGTGGTGACGGGGCCTGGTAATTATCCTTCTGTGCCTTTTTCTACCGCAGCTGCTGACAATTACATAAACATGCTTATTACGGATCAGTCCAGAGTCACGTTTGCCATTGAAGTGAATAGCGAGCATATCGGAAATATTGGTTTAAAAGAATACAGTCCAGCGAAAAATTACTGCGAATTTTTTGTTGAAATTGGGAAAGATCAGTACCGAGGGCGAGGTTTAGGGAAGGCTGCTATTGCGGCGCTCATGGACTACACCTTGGGAGTCTTGAATTTAAGCGAAGTGCACCTTGAAGTGTTGGAATTTAATTCGGTGGCCATTCATGTTTACGAACAGCTTGGCTTTATTATGACGCATCGCACTGGATGGCATTATGATCGCAATGGTCAGTATTGGCAGGTGTGGGGCATGACTTTAACCAAAGAGCGCTGGACCTCATGCAAAAAGCAGCTTTTGTTGCCGGCAAATGTGATAATTAAACCAGTTGCACTTAGCACCCCGTAAAAGTTGGTCTATTTTTACCGATGGACGAGAGTCCCACCAAGGCATCTTGGGTTTGAAAAATCATAGAGAGTCCTGCCGTCTCTGCTTTTAAACCATCAATAAGCGTCTTGGTCGCGGTGTTTTTTATGAGATCATCTGCTGTTTTTAAGGCAATCGGCGCTTTGCTGGTTAATTTTTTTATGCCGGCCAGCAAATCTGAGAGTGGTGCCTGAAATGTGTCACTTATTTCCCTAAACTTTTCTGGCGTCTGCCCTGAATAGGTATTTTCCAGGCGAGGGCTTTGGGTAATTGCTAATTGGGCGGCTCTATTTTTAAGTTCTGCAGGGCTTACCACTTCGTCGATTAAACCTATTTCGTGAGCGGTCTCGGCGGAAATTATTTCACCTGTGAGTACCAGCCAGCGTGCCAGGGCAATGCCGACGCGTCTGGGGGTACGCTGCGTGCCTCCAAGGCCAGGGTAAATACCTATACCTGTTTCGGGGAGCCCTAATTTGGTTTTTGCAGTGGCCACAATATAGTCGCAGCTCAAAGCGAGCTCCAAACCACCGCCTAAAGTCAGACCATCAAGGGCACAGACGACGGGCTTTTTGCAGGTATCAATTTGGTAAAATAAATCTTGCGCCTTTTGCGCAAATTGCACGATGCGCTGGACGTTATTTTTCTGAATTTGCTCCACAAAGAAATGGGTGTCGGCCCCGGCTACAAAAGCTTTGCCTCTTGCGGCAATGACAATACCGTGCACTTCGGGGTTTTGCGCGAGACTGGTAAAGCGATCGCTTAATTCTGCTATAATCGTTTCATTGAGCGCGTTCAGTGTGTCTGGTCGATTTAACGTGATGTAACCGACATTTTTTTCCAAGCGCGTGCTGATGAATTGCGGGGTTAATGCGCCCATCAATTCGAACGGGCCCTTTTTCCAGCGCAGACCCACGCGAGCAGCTAAGTCGCAATCTTCTACGGTGCAAACCTTTTCTCCCAGCACCATTTGCGTGGCTACCTTAAAGACGACGCTTAAAAGACGTGCGGAAACCAGGTCCAATGTTTCAGGATCAACCGTTCCTGCTAAATCCCACTGGGCATTGCTGGCAACAATAGCTTTAACGAGCTCGCAGGGCGCGTAAAAATTCCCCAGTTCCTTGGCCAGCGTGTTTGCGGTGTGCATGGTAATGGGTACGCCGGTTACATTCATAAGCTCGAATGGGCCCATGGCAATCGCAAAAGTTTTCTTGGCGGCAGCTTCGATGGTGGCAATGTTGCAGACGCCTTCATGGACAATGTGCATGGCTTCGTTTAACCAAGGCACGAAAAAACGGTTGACGATGAAACCTGGGGCGTCTTTGGACTGAATGGGAATTTTCCCAAGTTGCTCCTGGATAGTCCAAATTTTTTTAAAAGTGCTATCGCTGGTGTTAGTGCCTTTGATGACTTCGACTAATTTGTTCTTAGCGGGGTGGTAAAAATAATGCAGTCCCACAAAGCGATCGGATCTTTGGGTAGCTATGGCCAAATGACTGACATAAAAACTGGAAGTGTTAGTGGCAAAAATTGTTTTGGCGTGACAAAGCGCATCTAATTTTTCAAAGAGCTCTTTTTTGACGCGCTCGTCTTCAAAAATGGCTTCGATAATTAAGTCGGTGTTGGCCAAGTCATTGATATTGCAAGTAAAATGCAGGCGACTTAAGATTTCCTGGCTTTGAAGCTTTGAAAAAATCTGGCGGCTAACGCCTTCACCTAAAGCCTGCTCAATGCGTTGCTTTCCTTTTTGCAAAGCCTCTTGATTTAGATCTAGTAAAATAACTTGAAATTTCTCTGTGGCATATTTTTGCGCGATGCCTGATCCCATATTCCCTGCGCCAATGACACCGATAATGCCCATATCATTTTTACTTAAATTTTCCATGAAAACTCCTTTGCAAAAGAGTTAACAATGCGAAGTTAGTGATTCCTTCCCGTTGACATGAGTCGCAATCACTTTAGGCTTATTGCCTAACCCAATTTTATGTTCTTAAAGGAGCAGCAATAAATGAAGAAGCTTAATGTAATTATTTTGTTCACGTTGCTATGTTGCAGCGTACCTGGTTATGCCACAGTGCCAGATAAGCCGGTAGCTACAAAACCAGATACCTTGGCTAATCGCCATCCGTTTTTGGTTGCGAGTTCGGCCTTTGCGCTGCGCACATTGTATGGGCAATCTTTTAGCCATATGGAAGAATCTAGAAGTCTAGTAGATATGGCCGATTTTTCTTTGGCATTTCTGACTCCATCGGTGCTCGGTGAAGAAGGTGTTTATGCTGGCGCGACTTTGGTGATTATCTCAGCAGTGGCGAAACATCCTGAACATGCGAATTCACCAATTCATCCGATTATTTATTCAGTCGCTTTAAGCCAGGCGAGCAATGCGCTGCGTGACAGTGCTCGGCCCTGGATAGATAATTACTCGAATAATACTGCCTTGGCGAATTACACCAGTGCCACGCAATACTTGGTCCCGGCCGTTGCCAATGCTGCGCCATTTTTGGCCCGTTATGCTTTAGAGGGAAACTTTAATGGTTTATACGGAGCGCTTACACTTGGGGCCGGCTATAAAACCGTTTATATCTTGTGTGAGGGTTTAGAAAAACTGAATATCGCTGCGCTGCAAAAATTAGCAGGAGATCAAGTTTGGATTGAACCTGTGGCTCAAGCAGGAACTGGCGTGGTACTAAGTCTCTCCGGTTATGCTTTAAATGCAGTTTCTCAAGGATTAGCAAAAACGTTGCCAGCGATAAGTGACGCAGCTGTCAGTGAACAAACCCTGTTGCTGAAATACTCCAGTACCGCAACAGTGAAAACTGCAGTTGGTTTATCATCGACGCTGGCCATTCTTGTTTCTGAATATGCCGGTTACGCTTTTGCGGCAGCAGGTTTTAAAGCGGTGGAAAAAGTAACACCAGAATATGCGCCTTATATCAATCCAGCGCTGGGCGCAGCGTTAGTGGGTGCCGTGACACAGCAATACCTCTGGGGAAAGATTCAGCCGCAACATGCTGCGGTTAAATCAGCAGCAAGGGGGGCTGCGTTAGCAGGGTTTTTTCAAGTGTTTGGTGCTTTGTTTAAGTTGCCAGGATGGATTGAAGATGCCCCTGCTCAATTGTTTAACCATATTTATCAAACGACAGCGGATACTTGGAACGATATTAAGGACGAATTATAAAAATAGCGTTTTAAGATTTAGGTTAAAAAAAAGACGGTCTTTAAAAACCGTCTTTTTTAAATTTGGTGCCCCAATTCAGTTGGAAATATCACACAAGCAGCGCAAATAAAGTATTGCTTTTTATCGTTTACAGCGCAGTTCATGTGAGCAGCGCCCCTTCTTCTAGATTTAGAAATGCATTGGCGTGGCTGAAATAAGCTTCAATCTTCTCTGGCGTGATGACTGCTTTAACTGACTCGAGAACATCAATATAGGCGGAAATTGTTCTGGCTTCCA
>CANFCB010000007.1 GCA_947445025.1 Myxococcales bacterium | reverse complement strand
TTTTTGTCTCCCGAAACAAACTGTGTTGTCTGACAAGCTACCAAGGAAAATATCAAAAGTATCCCCGAATATAATTGAAACCACTGTCGTCGCATAGCTCACCCCATTTTTGACCATGAATCTAAGCGCAAACCAATTCAAAATCAACATCTTTTATGAGGTCACATGCTAAGAATATAAGACATCATTCCGTTGTTATTCTTTTTTTAAAAAAAAGGAATTTTCAATGCTGAAGCATGTCAAAACAATTAGCATCTTGTCTCTCCTGATACTTTCGCTGCAAATCTCTAAACCAGATCACGCGTTTGGTGGTCGAGCAGTTAATCTAGCGGCGGGCGCAACAGTTGTTTCGTTTATTGGTCTTATTATTGCAGGTGGCGAGCTTGACAAACAATCCAATGAAAAGTATTGCCCAAATGACTTCGAGATGGATTATGGGACGACTACTTATCCGTGCAGAACTAATGCGAATTATAAAACATGCTACAATAAATATTATTTTTGTAGCCACAATCAAACAAAAGTCTTGCCACTTACTCGATATAGCGCAAGCAGAGAGACCGCACTGTGGGTCACAGTTGGATTTGCAATCCCGACTTTCCTGTTTGGATGCACGACTTTAGCTTTATGTTACCGCAAGTAATGATCTAATTCAGAAAGGTTCATGTAGCCAAATTTCTTGGCCGCGTTCGGGGCCTAGGCTCACCGCGCCCAAGGGGACGCCGGTAAATTCGACTATTTTATTTAAGTAATTTTGAGCGCTTATTGGCAAGTCTACAAAGGATCCTCTTAGTGGTAACTCACCAAATCCTGGCATTTCTTCGTAAATAGGCGTGACCTCGTTCAACTTCTCACTATCCCACAAGAAATTCTCGGTGCGCTTGCCGTCAATTTCATAGGCAATGCAAACTTGCAATTTGTCCATGCCAGCTAAAATATCTAATTTGGTAATCGCCAACTGCGTTGTCCCGTGAATGCGACAAGCATAACGCAAAGCCACTAAATCCAACCAACCACACCTGCGCGGCCTTCCAGTCGTCGCTCCAAATTCAGATCCACGTTGCCGTAAAAGATCGCCGAGTTCGTCTTTTAACTCTGTCATAAAAGGACCCGAACCAACCCTAGTGGCATAGGCTTTGGTTACCATCATCACTTGATATGGCGAGGTAAAACCAACTCCTGAACCAGCCATGGCGTGGCCGGCCACACAATGTGAAGAGGTCACATAAGGGTAAGTGCCATGATCGAGGTCGAGCAAGGCACCTTGCGCACCTTCAAATAAAATATTCTTTTTATTTTGCATCGCATCATAAATCAGTTCCTGAGCATTACCCATAAATGGTTTTAATTTTTTACCATGATTGACTGCGCGATCAATCATGCCTTCTATCTCGTACCCTGTTAAGGGCTCGGATCCCAAAGCATGTAATATAGTATTAGCATAAAGTGCAGCGTCGCGTAAGCGATTGGCAATTCTATCGGCATTAATCAATTCAAACAAACGAATACCGCGCCGGCCCACTCGATCTTCATAAGCAGGCCCAATCCCTCGACCAGTAGTGCCGATCATCTGTTTACCCAAAGCACGTTCACGGGCAAAATCCAACTTTTTATGATAGGGGAAAATGATGTGACATAGAGGGGAAATCACTAATTGACTATCGTCACGCATCAAGTCGCGGCTTTTAAGCGTGTCGATTTCTTGCAACAAAACTTCTGGATCAATCACGACGCCGCTGGCAATCACGCAGGTAGTTTTAGGATGCAGAACACCAGATGGTATCAAATGCAAAACAGTTCTGACGCCGTCAACAACTAAAGTATGACCGGCGTTATTGCCGCCTTGAAAGCGGACAACCATGTCACAACGTTCGCTTAAGATGTCGACCATCTTGCCTTTGCCTTCATCTCCCCATTGTCCGCCCACGCAAATTACATTTCCCACTTTTACCACCTTCTCATTTTTTAAAAATCACCACACATGTCTAACCAATGTGTCTTTTCCTGCAACAATCATTATCGATTTTTTTAGTTTTTTACCCGTTTGCGGATTTTTCAGTAAAATTTGGTATCTACCTTCTGGAAGCTTGCGAGCTGCCAAAGGCGTTTCACCGATTTTAACACCGTCTAGGTAAATTTCAGCCCATGGCTCCACCACAACTTTTAAACGACCTGCTTTTTTCTTGAAAATAGGCTTTGCAATTTCTTTTACCAAAGCACCGCGCTCCTCATGCCAGGGCGATTTTTCTTCTAAAGAAAGTTTTCCTTCGCTTGCGGGAATTTCAGATTGGGCAATTTCAGATATCGCCTTAGCAGGCAAAGGATACTGAAAATCTTTGGTCCATAAAGCAATAACGGTAATCGCTAAAGAAATTCCAAGACCGATCGATAAAACCAGTAGCAATTTAGATTGGCTGTGCAGTATTTCAATGCGCGTGCTAACCGTTTTCCCATCGTACTCATCCGCTGGTCTCAATTTGTTTTCTGCTTTTTGCACATCGAATGGCGATGATATGCCATTTGATTCACTCTTGCCAAATGCTCCATAAGATCCAGTCCAAAATAAATTATTGGAAATATCAACTAAATCAGATGCGCCCATGGCTTTTTCTTTCTCAATCGCGTCCTTAAATAATCCATTCATGAAGAATCGCAATCTTGAAGAAGAATGCGCTAAAGATTGCTCCGTCAAAAATTCTTCAAGCGCCGTTCTGAATTCGTCGCAGCTGGAAAAACGTTCGTCTCTTTTCTTAGACAATGCTTTGAGCACGATCGCTTCAAGACCTTTGGGATAATTTGATGTCATAGTGCTTGGCAACGGAACTTCGCAACTAATCACGGCCTTCAGCGTCTTTATCTCGTTTTCTTTTTTAAAAAGACGGCGCAGCGTTGTCATTTCATATAAAACAATACCTAAAGCAAAAATATCAGTGCGATGATCCGCTGTCTGCCCCAAAGCTTGCTCTGGCGACATGTAGCTATATTTCCCTTTTAAGACTCCAGAAGATGTTTCCACAAGTTGATGAGACGCTTTGGCAATACCAAAATCTACTATTTTTGTTTCACCCTCGTAAGTTACAACAATATTTTGCGGAGAAATGTCACGGTGCACAATGCCTAAGCTTTTTCCACTTAAATTTTTCTTGGTGTGCGCATAATGCAGCCCACAGCATACATCGATAATAATACCGACCGAATGTTGTATGGGCACTTCAACCTGGGAAGAAATAGCGGAGCGAAAAATAGTGCGCACGTCTTGGCCATGCAAAAATTCCATGACCATAAAATAAACGCCATTCTCTTCACCAATTTCAAAAGTACTCACAACGTTAGAATGCCTTAAATCGGCAGCTGTTCTGGCTTCGTCCAAAAACATGCGCAGGTATTCACTTTGACTTGCCAAATGTGGCAAAATACGTTTGAGAACAACCAGTTTTTCAAAACCATCCATGCCCACATGTTTGGCAAGAAACACTTCGGCCATGCCGCCTGAAGCGATTTTACGTAATAACGCGTATTTCCCGTCGACATAAGGAAGGTTCATTTTGACTCTCTGCGTTTCTCCAAATCTCCATGTTTGATAAAAATTGAGAAAAATGTATCTGAGTATCATGCGGGCCTGGCGCCGCCTCGGGGTGGTATTGGACTCCAAAAGCCCCTTTGTCAAGGACAGTCACGCCTTCGACGGTATCATCTGATAGATTTTTTTGGGCAATTTTAAAAGAAGCATTAAAAGCCCAATCATCCACAGCAAAACCATGATTTTGACTAGTGATCATCACACGCGCATCAGATCCTATGATTGGTTGATTGGCGCCACGATGACCAAATTTTAATTTAAAAGTTTTTGCACCAGCAGCCAAAGCAAGAATTTGATGCCCCATGCAAATACCAAAAATCGGCAATAAACCCAACAATTTTTTGACAGTATTGATGCCGACCGAGGCCGCTTCAGGATCACCTGGACCATTACTTAAGAGCAAACCGTCTGGTTGAAGATCAAGTATTTGCTGCGGCAAGGCATCATAGGGAAGCACGGTGACGCGGCAACCATAGTGTACTAACAGTCTTAACATATTTCGCTTCACACCAAAATCAATCACAACCACATGATAGCGAGGTGCAGACAATACCGTAATTTCTAAACCATCCGCTCCTAAAAGCCCTTGCTCAAATTCATAAGGCGGCTTGGTGGAAACTTCACAAGCTAACTTTGCACCATCCATGCCTTTCATGTGATGAGCACGTTAACGCAAATGATGCACTAAAGCGCGGGTATCAATGCCAAAAATTCCGGCAACACCCTCTTCTTTTAGCCAATCATCCAAAGAAATATCAGCGCGCCAATTAGAGGTCAGCGGCGAAAGCTCACGCACCACCAACCCTTTAGCTAAAATACCTGAAGACTCCATATCGCACTTAGCAACACCATGACCGCATCAGCGCCAAAAATAGCCTCGTCAATGCTTTCCACGCATCGCACTTGATAAGAATCTAAATCAGATGGCATAAACGCAGCAGGCCCTGCAATAACCACACCAGCACCAAGCCTTGGCAGTAGGCGCATGTTGGATTTAGCAACACGACTATGTTTGATATCGCCCACAATGGCTATTTTTAATCCGTGCAACAACTTTCTTTCAGGCGTAGCAAAGTGCTGCCACAAGGTAAAAGCATCCAAAAGGGCCTGCGTCGGATGTTCATTTTCACCATCTCCTGCGTTGATGATCCCAATGCTTACTGCACGCGCTAACTTTTCGACAATGCCTGCTTCAGGATGGCGCATCACCAGTAAAGAACAGCCAAAAGATTCCATGTTACGAACGGTATCGAGTAAGGTTTCACCCTTCATCAGCGAGGAAGATGCTTTGTCTAATTGAAATATTTCGCCCCATAATTTGCGAGCCGCAATATAAAAACTTAAGAATGTTCTTGTCGAATTTTCAAAAAATAGACTGCCAATAACTTGACCTTGCAAAAAAGCTTTTGTCTTCAGGTCTTGATGGGACATCAAAGAAGATTGTTGCGCCCATGAAAATAGGAATAAAATATCATCATCAGATAACTGATCAACGCTCTACAGCTGGCCGATGCTTAAGCTTTTTTTTTCAGAAGAAAACAGCATTCAATTACACAAAAGTTCGCTGTAAATTGGAAAGCGTTTGCTTAAATGCAAAACTTGCGAGGCAAGCTGATTTTGGTACGCACTGTCATCGCGATGACTTAAGGCCTTAAAAATTAGATCAGCTGTTTCCTGCATTTGCTCTGCTTTCATTCCTCTAGTGGTCAGAGCCGGTGTTCCTAGACGCATACCACTGGTGATTTGGGCCGGAGCTGGATCAAAAGGAATTTTGTTTTTATTGACAATAATATGCAAACGACCAAGCAAAGCTTCTGCATCCTTGCCGGAAATGTTTTGTTTACGTAAATCAACCAGCACCAAATGATTATCTGTGCCGCCCGAAACTAAATCAAATCCATATTTAAGCAAACCATTCGCTAATGCCTCAGCATTTTTGATCACTTGGGCTTGATAGGTTTTGAATTCTGGTGCCGCAGCCTCTTTAAAGCACACGGCTTTGCCGGCAATCACGTGCATAAGGGGACCACCTTGCAGCCCTGGAAATACACGACTATCAATATCTTTTTTATATTGTTCTTTACATAAAATCAAACCGCCACGAGGTCCACGCAAAGTTTTATGCGTGGTAGTAGTAACAAAATCAGCATAAGAAACAGGTGACGGATGCATTCCTGCTGCGACCAAACCTGCAATATGTGCCATATCCACAAAAAGTTTGGCCTCGACCAATTTGGCAATCTGGGCAAAGCGCTCAAAATCAATTATACGGGCATATGCAGACGCGCCGGCAATAATTAATTTAGGTTTAGACTCACGTGCCAGGCGTTCCACCTCGTCATAATCAATCAAACCGGTTTCAGCGCTAACACCATAACTGATAATATTATAAAGCTTTCCTGAAAAATTAACTTTGGCGCCGTGGGTTAAGTGCCCGCCATGATCAAGTCGCATGGCCAAAACAGTATCACCCACATTCACTGCAGCCATATAAACAGCTAAATTGGCACTCGCTCCCGAATGGGGCTGCACATTGGCATGCTCTGCGTTAAAAAGGGTTTTTGCTCTCTGAATAGCTATGCTTTCAATCTCATCGTGAAATTCGCAGCCGCCATAGTAACGAGCGCCGGGATATCCTTCTGCATATTTATTGGTAAGGACGCTGCCAACTGCTTGCATCACCGCCAGCGAGACAAAATTTTCGCTAGCGATTAATTCCAGGCCCTGGACTTGACGATTCAATTCTTGGTTAATTAAACCGGCTATGACAGGATCGGTTGCCAATAAGGATTGCATCATCGAGACACCTCAAATTATTTATGAACAACCCAAGCGTAAGACATTTCTTCGGTAACTAGAATACGTTGACAAGATGGGCACTGCTCTAAAATTTCACATTTAGCGACACGTAAAAACAATTCAGGAGGAATCATACGACTGCAAGCTTGACACACTTGATTTTTCACTAAAGCAACGCCAAGCCCTGCCCTTTTAACAGCGATTTGTTCATAACGTTTCAGCAAAACCGCAGGAACTTTTTCTGTCAACTTCAATCGGGCACTTGCACAATCGGTCATTTGGCTTTCGATTTGAGCCAAGTCATCTTTGACGAAGTCCCACTCGTCTTCTAAGCGCTTTGCTAATTTGGAAGATGATTTTTTAACATCGTTCCATTTTTTGTCTAAATCTTCCTGCTCTTGCATCAGCTCAAGTGTTTTATTTTCAATATGAAAAATATTTTTTTTCAATGAGCCGATTTCAGATATTAAAGCGGTATATTCTCTGTCGCCGCGAATTTTTTCTGCTCGTGCTTCCCATTTTCGCAAATTAGCTTTTTCAGTTTGCAAATCGCTATCAAGCTTTCTTTTTTGCAGAACTAAATCATTGTTTTTGGCATCGAGAGCTTTGCCTTCTTCAAGTAAAGTCTCTGTCTTTGCTTGTGTTTCTTTGGCTTTTTGCGACAATTGCCTTTGCTTAGTTAGCAGTTCTTTGATGTTTTGATCTGTTAAGCCTAATTCTGCTAATTGTACCAATTGGTCACGAACACTCATCCACAACTCTCATTTCTTTTTTATAAAGCAACATTATGTGGTGGGCCCGGCGGGATTCGAACCTGCGCGCTGTCGGTTATGAGCCGAATGCTCTACCGCTGAGCTACGGGCCCACATAAGAAATGAGAGTCTGAATGGCTATTTAAAGAAACACAAGAGACGTTAAGGAAAAAATACTTATTAACGATCCGCTTTTGGCATATTTTCTGCTGGAGCAGAAAAAGCAAAAAGTTTTTTGGCGCGAGAAGGATGCCTTAATTTACGTAAAGCCTTGGCCTCAATCTGCCGAATTCTCTCCCTAGTCACTTCAAAATCCTGTCCCACTTCTTCCAAAGTGTGATCTGAGCGCTCGCCAATGCCAAAACGCATTCGCAATACTTTTTCTTCGCGTGGCGTTAACGTGGCCAAAACTTTACGTGTTTGCTCACTCAAATTCATGAGCATAACGGCGTTAGAAGGATTGATAGCGCCTCGATCTTCGATAAAATCACCCAAAGAGCTGCCGCCGTCGTCTTCATCTCCAATCGGCGTTTCCAGCGAGATAGGCTCTTTCGCAATCTTAAGCACCTTGCGTACTTTATCGACGGGCATTTCCATTTTCTCTGAAATTTCTTCAGGGGTTGGTTCTCTACCTAACTCTTGAATTAAGTATCGACTGGTA
Organism: Myxococcales bacterium; assembly: GCA_947445025.1. Taxonomy (GTDB): domain Bacteria; phylum Myxococcota; class UBA727; order UBA727; family JABDBI01; genus JAHFEG01. Next base: position 34,488 of record CANFCB010000007.1, on the reverse strand, counting down.
CGTACAAGTTTATTAATGGTCTCAATCATGTGCACAGGAATACGAATGGTTCTGGCTTGATCAGCAATTGCTCTTGTGATTGCTTGCCTGATCCACCAAGTAGCGTACGTTGAAAATTTATAACCGCGCTTGTATTCAAACTTATCAACAGCCTTCATAAGGCCAATGTTGCCTTCTTGAATGAGATCTAAAAACTGCAGGCCACGATTGGTATATTTTTTGGCAATCGATACCACCAAACGCAAATTGGCCTCAACCAATTGTTCTTTGCCGCGGTTCGCTTTGCGCTCCCCTTTTTGAATGAACCGGTAGGTCTCACGCAAAAGAGCAATAGGAACTTGTGCTTCTTCCTGAACACGTCTGACACGATGCACTGCCATCACAATGGTGCGATACCACTCTTGTAACATCTCGATGGTAATGGCCCATTTTTTCGCCAAACCTTGCATCTTATCCGACTGATTTTGACATGAGCGAATTTCGCGCAATACGATGTGAGATCCACGATTTACGCGTCTTTCAATGTTAGCCAGTTCAAATTCAACTTTATTGACGCGGCGAACCAAAACTTTAATGCGCTGCACAATTCGATCAATTTGACGTTTATTGATTTTTAGATCTCTAAGCAAAGTGATCACTTCAGACTGAAGTTCCGCTATGCGCTCCTCATGCTCCATGACTTTTCCAGCGCGACCACCTTCTTCAGCAGCATCAAGGCCTCGTTGTTGATCTTGCAATAACGTTCTTAAAATAGCCAACTCTGCCACAATTTTAAGAGCACGCTCCGTGACTTTAGGTTCATCAAACTCGATGGTCTGTCCGTCTTCGCCCGGCTCATTTTCTTTTACAATTTCCTTAACGCGGATTTTGCCTTTTTTAAGTTTATCGCCCAGTTCCAATATCTCGCTTAAGCAAATAGCAGTGACCAGCACGGCATCTAGGACTTCGATTTCGCCTTCTTCGATGCGTTTGGCAATTTCAACTTCGCCATCGCGGGTAAGCAAATTGACCGAGCCCATTTTACGCAGGTACAACCGAACTGGATCGTTGCCCTTATTGAATTCGTTAATATCGGCGCCGGTATCGACCTCTGCCTCTCCTAAAAATTCATCACTTTCTTCTTTATCGGGCAAGCCGTCTGCTAAAGACTTGGCAATGTCATCAACAATTTCAAGGCCTTTTTCAAGCATGAGTGCCAAGACGTTCTCTAGGTCTTCCACACGCGCAATGTCTGGTCCTAAGCCATCATTGATCTCGTCATAGGTTAAAAAACCCTTATCTTTGCCCTTTGCGATTAGGCGATGGATCTCTTTTCTTTCTGGTAAAGCTTTACGAAGAGTTACCGCTGCAAATTCTTTTTCTGCAACAAAAGAATTTTCATCTAAATCATCTGAAAAATCTTCACCTAAATCATTTTCCAGCACATCAGATTCTGCGCTTTCTTCAAATAAAACTTCCTCAGACATAGTCACATTTTGCTTCTTGGTTTTCTTTTCTTTGGGAGAATTTTTTAATTTATTTTTCATAACAACAGGTGTTGCCTTCGCTGATTTAGTGAAACGTGTCATAGCTGCAATTTTTCCAAGTTAATCTAAATTATAGTGTTAAAAGCTGTCAAATCCTACGAGCTCTTTGATGCTCCTGAAGGGCAAAACGTTCGCTCAAACTTTTTGAGTAGTCTATCTGCAGTCCATAATTATTGGTAGTTTGCTTTCAATTTTATTTACAAATGCGATGCCAAGTTGTGTAGCTCAAAATTGATTTATATTCAAGTCCATCCCTCATCCTCTTTTAAATCTTCTGCAAAAATTTGCACCGTAGGCTTTTCTGCTGTTTTTAAAGAAGGCTTTAGCAGGTCACTTGGCTGCGCAGACAATTTCTTGTGCTCTCTTAATGTCTCTGTTTGCTGCAAAAGCAGTTGTTTTACAAGAGCAAAATCTCTTTTTTCTTCCGCCAAAGCCAATGCTGCTTGATTTTTTTGAATGATTTGACGCTGTTTTTTTTGTTCATGTCTTTTCACTGTTCCTTCAAAAATTTTTTGCGCCTCCTCTATGGTCATCCTGGTTTTGATTTTTACCGACTCTAACAAAACCGACACCAGAATTGTTCCAGGTGTCACGGAAATACTTTGTAAAATCTCCCGAGGCGGCTTCTCGGGATTTTCAGCATGTTTTTTTTGCAGATCTAATAAAAACGCAGTTAGCTCCTCGTTCAAATCTGCAGGAGTATAATCTTTATTGTTAAGCATCACTTCAGGATGTTCGAAAATAGCTCTTACAAATAATTTTTCTGCGGCACGCCAATCAGGCTGGCTGCTTGCAGGAGGTATTTTTGATAAAAATGTTGGTTTGGCGGGCTGCCTTAAATAAGCAGCTGGCTTCGGGGGGATCATCGCCTGGTTTATCTTGCTCACTTCTTTTAGCAGTGCGGTTTCATCCTCACTTAAAATTTGCGCCGCAAGCCTAATGTATTGATGATTGATCAAAGGAATGGGCGAGGCGCCCAAAAAAGGGATCAAGGCCGTAATTGCGGCAATACGCTCAGTGACGCCATGGTTGCCCTGAGCTTTGGCCTCGCGAATTAATACTTCCACGGCGTTGGGGGCGCTCGCCAAGATTTCTTTTAAGTGAGGCAAATGCCCTGCTCGATATAAAGTATCGGGATCTTTTTCTGTCATCAAAGCGGTGCGTACTTGGAATCCGGCATGCAGTAACATTTTCAATATTTTTTGATGGGCTTTTTTGCCTGCTTCATCTTGATCCAAACATAAAATAACGTCTTTACTATAGCGCTCTAACAATTTGATATGTTCTTCAGTCAAGCTTGTTCCACAAGGAGATACCGCAGCAAAACCAGCACTTCTGACGGCAATGACATCAAAGTAGCCTTCGGCAACCACAATTGTCTTTTTTTGTCTTAGCAGCGGCAGCGATTCAAAAAGTCCATAAAGCACCGCCCCTTTATCATAAACGGAACTTGCTTTGCTGTTGATATATTTAGGTAGATTTTCAGCACCCCGGCCAAAGGCGCGTCCCCCAAAGCCGACCAACTGTCCTTTGTGATTTAATATGGGGACGGTAATGCGACTCCGGAAAAAAGACTGAAATCCATAAGAGTTTTCTCGAAGCATTCCTAACTCGACGGCATCCTCTAAAGAAACTTGTTTTTCTTTCAAAAAATCGACGAGATCCTGATCGTTACCGCCCCCAAACCCCAATTGCAGCGCTTGAATTAAATTAGTTGTTAATTTTCTTTCTTCAGTCAAATAGCCAAGCGGCAATTTAGTTGGATGAGATAAGAATGCCGCCTGAAAATATGCTTGTACAGCCAGTAGACACTTTAATAAAGCAGCATGGTGTTGGTGTTTTTTCTCTTGATTGGCATCAAAAGTCACGTCGATTTGTACACCAACTTCTTGCGCAAGCTGCTGAACAATATCTTTAAAAAGCTGCCCGGTTTGCTTTTCTAAAAAAGTAAAGATATCCCCCGCCGCGTCGCATCCAAAGCATTTAAAATAGCCTTGGTCGGGACGAACATGAAACGAGGGGGATTTTTCCCCATGAAATGGACAAAGTCCGGTCCAGCTGTTGCCCGCTTTTTTCAAAGGCACATACTGCCCGATAGCGCGAACAATATCGACACGTCTTTTAATTTCAAGAACAGCTGCTTCGAATTTCATAGCCTCTACAGATTCCCTATATGGTTTCTAAAACCTGTTTAACTACAGCCTGAATGCGATTTCCGTCGGCCTTGCCTTGGGCCCGTGCTATACAAGCTCCCAGGATTTTGCCGATATCTTTGATCGAAGTTGCTTGCAGTTCTGACACCACTGCTTGAACCAAGATTTTTATCTCATCATCGGTCAATTGCATGGGCAAATATGACTCAATAATAGCCAGTTCAATTGCTTCTTTTTTGACCAAGTCCTCGCGATTACCAGCTTGAAATGATCGGATGGATTCATGACGTTGTTTTGCCATTTTCCTGAAAACTTCCACAGCGGCTTCATCATCAATTGACGTTGTGTGACTGTCGCTTCTATCGAGAATCGCTCGATTTTTAAGCTCGTTTTTCATTAAGACCAGTGTATCCTTCTTGGGATCACGTAGCTTCATGGCTTCTTTCCAGTCATTGTTTATCTTTTCTTGAAGTGATGTCATGTGTTTTACCTTTTTTTAAGCAGATTATTTTTGGGTTACGCGATGAATCCGTGCACCTAAACCGGTTAGTTTGTCTTCTAGTTTCACATAGCCACGATCTAGATGATAAATTCGCAAAATTTCACTAATGCCTTGCGCCTTTAAAGCAGCAATTACCAGACTGGCTGAGGCGCGTAAATCCGTCGCCATGACTGGTGCACCACTTAAATGTTTAACGCCCTTCACCACCGCCAGATTGCCATGCATCGAGATATCGGCCCCCATGCGCAACAATTCCAGGACATGCATAAAGCGATTTTCAAAAATAGTTTCCTCGATGTGGCTTGTTCCTTCTGCTGCAGCCATACAAGCTAAAAGCTGCGCTTGCATATCGGTAGCAAAACCAGGGTACGGCGCTGTGCTCACATCGAGTGCGCGCAATTGATTAGGACCAATGACTCGTAGATCACAGTACTTCTCATCTTTTATTCCCGATCTTAATTCGGTTATTTCACAGCCTGCTTTCATAAACTGAGCAATGGTCGAACGTAAATGATCAGCGCGCACTCTTTTTAAAACCACATCACCTTGTGTGATCGCCGCCATGGCCACAAAAGTACCCGACTCGATGCGATCGGGGCCTACAGTGTGCAGCAAAGGCCCCAAACACTCTTGTCCTTCTATTTGAATTCTATCAGTACCGGCGCCAGAAATTTTTACGCCCATCGAGGTCAAGGCTTCAGCTAACTCAACAATCTCTGGTTCCTGCGCAGCGTTTTCAATGGTGGTATCGCCCCGGGCTAAGCTTGCTGCCATCATTAAATTTTCAGTACCAGTAACGCTGGGCAAATCAAAAATAATGCGCGCGCCCCGAAGACCACCCGCAGGCGCCGTCACATCGACATATCCGTGCTCCAGTAAAACGTGAGCACCCATTGCTTCCAGTCCTTTAAGATGAATATCGATAGGCCTTGCCCCAATTGCGCATCCACCAGGCAACGAAACACGAGCCCGACCAAAACGAGCAACCAAAGGCCCCAGCACCAAAACCGAAGCCCGCATTTTGCGGACAATATCATAGGTCGCTTCTACAGTGGAAATATGACGTGCATCGATTATTAATTCATCGCCATTAGTTTGGACGTTTACGCCCAAGTGCTGAAATAAAGTCGACATAGTACGAATATCGTCTAAACTGGGGACGTTTTGAATAAAACTTTGTTCCTCAGTCAGCAATGTCGCAGCCAAAACTGGCAAAGACGCGTTCTTACTTCCAGAAATTTGAACATCGCCGCTTAGGCGAAAACCACCTTCAATTACTAATTTATCCATTTAAAAAAACTCCCGGCTTTTCATAAACTATAAGTCGAATGTGATCTGCATCGTCTCTAATAAAGCGAGGTGGCAGCAGCTTGTCAAAGGCCCACATCTCAACATCTGATTTTTGATCATAACCAATTTCTAAAATAAAACGCCCACCCGGCTTCAGTAGACGCGCACCTGCCTCAATAATACGCTTATGGTGAGCCAAACCATCAACTCCCTCCCCTAAAAGGGCCAGATGGGGCTCAAATTCATACACGTCACGCATCAAGCTTGGCATTGCTTGTGCTTTAATATAAGGAGGATTCGCGACAATCAAGTCCACATTTTGCAGATCTTGGCAAGATTCTAATAAATCTCCTGACCTCAAAGAAACACGCTCACCTAATTGATAACATTCGACATTGTCCGCAGCAATTTTCAAGGCTTTCAGGCTAATGTCGGTCGCGATGACAAAGGCTCCGGGCCTTTCTAAAGCCAACGTGATCGCAATGCAGCCAGATCCTGTGCATACATCAATGATAGACGCGCTTGCTCCAAGAGGTAAAAACAAGAGTGCAGTTTCAATTAATTTTTCGGTATCGGGTCTTGGAATTAAAACATCGTGATTGACTTTAAATTGACGATTATAAAATTCTTTTAACCCAGTAATGTAAGCAATGGGTTCTCCGCTTTCACGGCGACCCAGGCACAATTCAAAAGCATCTAAATTATTTTTTGACAGAGCATGGTGAGGCCACGTGTACAAAAACAATCGTTCCACCCTCAAAATATGGCATAGCAAAATTTCCACATCTAAGGCAGGACTAGCACAACCAGCTTGTGCTAAATGTTTTTTTCCCACAACCATGGCTTCTTGAATGTTTTTCACAAGGTGACCAAAATGCCCTGTTGAATTTTGGAAAATAACACGCCAGGTTTGCCTATATATAAACAGGGAGCTATTATGTTTGGAATCGGACCTTGGGAATTGATGTTGGTTTTTGCCATTGTCTTATTACTCTTTGGAGGAAAACGCCTTCCCGGAATAGCTATTGGTTTAGGAAGTGCCATTCGCAATTTTAAAACAGCGTTAAAAGAACCAGAAACAAATACCAACCATGAAAATAATTTATTAGAAGGTCAAAAAATGACCACTGAACAAAAAATTGCCACGCGTGCTAACACCTAAAAATAGTGCGGAATTTGGTCTCTACTTCTTCTTGGGTAATCCCTTTGGAGAGACTAATTTCTCGAACCAAAAGTGATTTTGCCGTGTCTAGCATTTTGCGCTCGCCAAAGCTTAACTCTTTATCACTTTTTAGCACATAAAGATCGCGCAGAACCTTGGCCACTTCAAAAACAGATCCGGTTTTGATCTTTTCCATATATTCACGGTGTCGGCGATTCCAGGTTGTGGACTCCGCCATTTTTTCCCGCTTTTTTAATACTTCAAAAACACGATCGGCTTCATCGGAAGAGACAATGTCGCGCATGCCCACTTGGTCCACGTTGGCAGTTGGTACCATAACGCGCATACTATTTTCTAAAATATTGAGCACGTAAAAAGTTTGACGACTGCCGCCGATGTCTCGGCTTTCAATACTCATCACCTCTGCAACACCATGAGCAGGATAGACCACTTTATCGCCAACATTGTATTTCGCCATCGATACTCGCCTTTCCTTGTGCCATGCACCTGAACATGTTAGCCAAGAAATTGAAAATCCAGCTGTGCTTAAAAACTTATCTCTTTGTTTAGACCGCATTGAAGCGCCCTGCAACCTACCATAAAAAAGAGCACTAGGCGAGCGCCAATTATCGCTTCACGCCAATACGGTCCCTGACCACGCTAGGATTTGGCTAAAAACTCACTGCTCTGCCATGGCATATTTACTCTTTCTAGGCCTCTGGACATCCTCTGCAAACATGCTTTTATAGTAGGAGCTACGATTGACTGAGTTTACAAAATCTTTTCTGGCATGAAATAAACGCGTTCGGACAGTCGCATCGGGAATTCCTAGCACACCAGAGATCTCTGGCGCGGTCATGCCTTGCATATCGGCCAAGATAAACACCGTCTGCTTTTTTTTGCTCATTTTGTTTAAGATACGAACAACCGCTTTTCGCCGCATTGATGTCCAAAGCTGTTCATCGGGAGTGCCTATTTTCTCTCCCCAAAACACTTCCGTGGCAAATTCCGCAGGATCATGCTCATCAATCGCCAACAGAATTCTGCTCGCTTTACGGTGAAAGCTGAGGCAAGTATGAATCGCTATTTTGGTTATCCAGGTGGAAAACAACGAACGCCGTTCAAAACGGTAAAGAGAACGCCAGGCCTCTAAAAAAACTTGCTGAACGGCATCTTCCGCCTCGGAGCGCCCTTGTAGCATCCTATTACAAAAGGCATGGATTTGACCATGATAGCGATGGTAGAGGTGCTTGAAGGCCTCGGCACTGCCCTTCTGTGCAGCTTCAATCCATTGACTTTCACGTTCACCCTCGACGAAATGTTTTTTGGCTTGTATTTGCATGCCAGGAATTTGACAGGCTAAAACACAAAAAAACATCAGCCAAAGAGACGATTCTCAGAGCAATAATACGCTTACCAGAAATTAATCAGTTTTGCTGATAACAGAAGCTTGGCGACCACATTTACCATGACTTGCTCGGTGGGAAAAATATTCAAGAGGATTTGTCATAGTACAGCGACGTATTATTTCTACATGACTAAAATGATTGTGAGTGAGTTGTTTCTGAATAAGGCCCGCGAGATCCAAATAGAAACGCCCGCCTTTGCCTGGCCTTACAATATCATGCGTGTCGACGTTTTTTTCAACTTCTTCAACAACTTCGCTGCCTACCTCAAATGCGTCAAAACCAATACAAGGGCCAATGGCTACGCGAAAGGCATTAGGCTGCAATCCAAGTTCAGCCGCGATTTGCTTTAGGGTTGCAGGTACAATTTGCTGCACGGCGCCGCGCCAACCAGCATGAATGGCCCCGACCGCCTCGCCGGCTTCGGTGGCAAACAACACTGGAGCACAATCAGCAGTCAGAATCCCGAGCAAGACATTTTTTTCTGTGGTCCAAATAGCATCTGCTTCTATTTTTCGCACTTCTTCATCGGTATCTCCACAAGTAATTCGCATCGCCCTTGTTCCATGAACCTGTTTTACCGTATAGAATTTATTCGAATCAATTTGCATTGAGGCACAAATTCGCGTGCGATTTTCATCAACCCTTGTCTGCACGTCACCCACAGCATAGGAAACATTCAAAAAATTCCAAGGCCTTGGTGATGTTCCGCCTCTTCGTCCCATGAATTTATGTTTTACCCAAGGAAGCCTTGTTAAACTTTCAGCTTTTACGCCTTGCATATCATCCTTTAAGAGTAGACATCAAGCTACCATCAATGGCTATAGGATCTTGCAAAGGCAAACACAACTCAAAAGAGGCCAACTTAAATCCTCTGGAATAACTCAAAATCTCTATCGCTGCTCGCATAAGCATTAAACCGCGTAGTAGCTCACCTGTGGTTTCGACTTCAGGCTTGGCCAGCATCAAGCAAAAAAAACCAGGCTGAGCAGATCTTGAAAAGGATAAAAAGTCCCATCTTAATTGTTCAATTATTTCAGTGAAACAGCTCGTGAACTCACCAAAGACACTGATTATTTTCAAAGCAGTCCCAGCATCTATGACATTTTCAGCACCACCATCGTCTTTATGAAAAGCTATTTGAAATGACCAATGAGGAGTACTCTTTATTTTTTTGCAAGAAGTAAGTGGCTGCGTCATCCCTGCCGCTTCATTTGCGGGCACACCCCAAACCAGAGGAAAAACCAAACAAGATGCTGGCAGACAAGATCCGATCTGAACTAAATTTTCTACAAACGGTGCTTGTGTCCTGGGCACGATCAGCTCAGGGATATCGGCCTGCGCTAACCACGTTTGTAATTTGGTATCTTCCAATGCGATCCATTGCCATAATTCCATAACCAGTCACCCTTATCACCTTAACACTATTTTAAAAAACCCAAGGCGCTTACATGAAAAACCAATCTCACATTTTACTAATCTTGACAGGTAATTCGCTTGATTCTGTGCGCCAACAATTTGGCAATTTTGATGCCCATTTTTTTGCCATCACCAACGCGCAACATACAGTTTATGCCATTTGCGACAAGTGGCCTGATGAAGCCGTACCAGATATCACACAATTTGACGGCATTATTTTTTCTGGTTCAGCAGCTATGGTCGATGAAAATAAACCATGGATGCAGCCCGCAACTAAACTCATTCTCATGGCACTGGAAAAAGAGATTCCATTGCTGTGTATTTGTTTTGGACATCAATTATTGGGTCTTGCCTGCCAAGCATTGGTTGGTCCAAACCCAAAAGGCCGAGCGCTTGGTTCTCGGCAAGTTACTATTATCAAAAATGACGATATTTTATTACGAGACAAGCCCACTAAATTATGGGTGCAGACATCACATCGCGATGTCATTTTAAGCAAATCCCCCCATTTTGAAGTGCTAGCAACAGCGCCTCATGATCCCTTTCATATGATTAAAGCAGGAAAAAATGCCTGGGGCGTCCAATTTCATCCTGAATGGAATACCAATATTATGCAGAGTTATCTCGAGGCCAGAAGAGCCGTTTTTGACAAAGAATGGGGTGAAAATGCCACTGAAAAAGAAATATTAGACATCAAGGTTTCCGATGAAGCGTCACGTATTCTCTTACGATTTGTAGACATTTGCCGACAAGAACACCACATATGACAAAAAAAACTAAGTCAGAACTCAAACTACATCGCTCCAATTATGAATTTTCCGGGCAAAAGATTGCCATGGAGGACGGTACTGAGATCTTCGTTCGTATCGTAAAAAAAAAAGGTGCAAACGGAATTCCAATCATACTAAACGACGGCCTGGGCTGCGACGGATACGCTTGGAAATATTTGATTGAATATTTCGAACCTCGTCATTCTATTATTCACTGGCATTATCGTGGTCATGGAAATTCTGACGTTCCCAGAAATTTAAACACCATTTCCATGAAAACCTTCGCCAAAGATTTAAAAACAGTCTTAGATCATTTGCACATCGAGCAAGCCGTTTTTTGTGGCCACTCCATGGGAGTACAGCTCATTTTGGAAGCCTATTCCCTTATGCCTGAACGTTTTGCCGCGTTGGCCTTGCTTTGTGGTGGCTACCAGTATCCACTGCAAACCTGGCACGCTTCTTTCGAACGCGACGGCAAAAAAACCTTAATGAATGAAGGAATGAAACGCTTTTTTCCCCAATTGGCACGCTCTTTAATTGCGCATTCTCTTTTATGGCAACCAATATGGAAACATCTTATGGCCAGCGAATTTCCCTACAAGGCTGCTCTGCGTTATGAACTCAATTCGAGGCGTATCGTCAAAAATGATCTTTTTCCATATTTCGAGCACTTAAGCAAAATGCAAGCTCGAGTTTTTGCGCAAACAGCCAATAGCTTTAGCAAACATGACGGCAAACATATTTTAGCAAAAATCAAGCGACCCACATTGATCGTTGCTGGCGGTCGCGATACTTTTTCCCCACCTTGGCTGTCGCTGGACATGCACAAGGCAATTCCTAGCAGCGATTTATTGTACATTCCCGACGGCACCCACTGCACCCCCATTGAACATCCTGAGCTAATTAACTTGCGCCTAGAAAAATTTTTAAACGAACGTCTGCCTAGTTTGCCTGCAGTAAGTCCCATAAATTTGCGTTCGATAAAGGTTGCATCTTAAAAGGCGTGGTATAAAGTGAACTGGTTTTGTTTACCAGGAGCACCTATGTCTAATTACGCTGCTATCAAGCAATTCATGCAACATCACTATCGCCATTTCAACGCAAAATCGGTAGTTGAAGCGGCTGACGCTTACGCCTTGCAGTTAAAGCAAGGAAATAAAATGATGATTACCCTCGCCGGCGCCATGAGCACTGCTGAGCTGGGCATTTCTTTAGCAGAGATGATTAGACAAAATAAAGTCCACGCTATTTGCTGTACCGGCGCCAATCTTGAAGAAGATGTCTTTAACTTAGTGGCACACAACTCTTACGAACGCATTCCTAATTGGCGTGCCTTGACTGCGCAAGAAGAAATGGATCTCGCCGACCGAGGCCTTAACCGCGTCACCGATACCTGCATTCCCGAGGAAGAAGCCCTGCGTCGCATTGAACATGTTATCTGTCGACATTGGCAAGAAGCAGATCAAGATAAGCAATCCTATTTTCCTTACGAATTTATGTACAAAATGCTACTTTCTGGAGAACTTGAACCTTTCTATCAAATTGACAAGTCTGATTCTTGGCTATTGGCAGCCGCGGAAAAAAATCTGCCTATTTTCACCCCGGGATGGGAAGATTCCACTCTGGGCAATATTTTTGTCGCCAATCATGTCAAAGGCAATATAGCGAACCTTGACACCGTGAAAAGCGGTCTTCATCAAATGAAGAAACTAATTGCTTGGTACCGAGAAAACACACAAAATAGCAGAGTCGGATTTTTCCAAATTGGCGGCGGCATTGCTGGTGATTTTCCTATTTGTGTCGTGCCCTTAATTGCGCAAGATTTACAGGAAGATGTTGGTCTGTGGAGTTATTTTTGTCAAATCAGCGATAGCACAACCTCATACGGTTCTTATAGTGGCGCCGTTCCCAATGAAAAAATTAGTTGGGGAAAGCTAGACATGGATTCACCCAAATTCATCATTGAGTCTGATGCCACCATCGTGGCCCCACTTATATTTGCTTACTTGCTGGCGTCATAAACCGCGGCCACGCTTTTTTTAAGCCTTTCAAATGCATAGGGGGAAATCTGGTAAATTTGATTTCCTCCTCTTAAGCAAACCCAATGCTTTTGATGGCGAGGATGAGAGGCTACCACTAATTCGTAAAAGCTATTATTTTTATCGTAAATAATAATCTCAAATGACGGCTTTTGCAAATCTTGCTGAGCCAGACTTTTTTCTGCTGCTGATTCTACAAAATGCATGGCTCTTAAGTTGGCCAGCATTTCGGTGAGAGGGTGCAGAGGCACAGCCTCGGTAGTAATGCTTTTTTCTAAACCAGCTTTCTTAATAATTAATTTCGCGAATTTTTCTTTGATGACCGGCAAAATTATTCGATTACGCCATTCGTCTATGATGGACCTGGTTAGGTCCCCGAAGTTGCCTCTGGCCACAAAGATTGGCAAAGACGCCGGGACTCGAACATACCTACCCCCTCCTTGTGCTTCCTCGCCAATCAACAATGACCACACCGGTTTATCGCCGCTGTATAAAATGATTTTTGTAGCCGTCTCATCAGAAACTTGAAATTCTGCTTGTTTATCAAAGCGCTCGGTGGCAAAATAGTCACTTTGAATTTGCGGCGCTGCTTGGAATAATGCCGACACATACTCAGCGCTAGCCAGTACTTTTTTATTATTAACTCCTCCCAAATATACCTGCCATCCGTTGATTTCTTTTAATAAACGCACTTTTTCAGTTCCATCTATCTCAATTTTATCGATGGAATTAATATTAATTTGGGGAAGGATTAGCGCACGCACACCGACACGAACATGATCTTTGCGCATAGCAAAGTAAGTTAAGCCTAAGGCTGCACATATAAAAATAGCAATCCACATGCTTCTCGTCATAAAAACCTTCTGCGTCGTCTTTCTCGCAGCTGCCATCTCACCAGACCATAAATCAACAACAAAAGCGGCGCGCCAAAGATATTGCCATACTTGAGCAATGCTCTTTTATCGTCGCTAAGCTCAAAATTGAGCGGCAAATCCACTGCGACACGATTGCGCATCGACAGTAATTCTTCATCGGCAAGAAGCCAATCAACGAGATTAAGCGCCAGGGTTTGATTAGACCCACTTAAAAATAGTTCCCACAAAAAAGAAGACGTGCCTGACACAAGAAAACGCCAGCTTTTTTCACCGGGCAGAGGCGCCATATTTTTAACTTGTACAACTAAAGCATAAGGTCCTGTTGCAACCAGGGCGCTTTCATCCCATTCTCTTTTAGGATCGGTATCAATCGGTGCTATTTCCACCCAACTATTTTTACTGGAAGAAGCAAGAGCCTTACTTTGCACGTGCGCAACATTTTTTAAATGAAGCGAAGAGACAAAAGGCAATATCACACCCGTCAGCCCTCTAGTTAAGAGACTGTCCTGGTCCAAAACAGAAATCTCTGGAATGAACGGATAGCGAATTGGAACATTGCTAAGCATTTCATCTTGTTCTTCATTTAAATTAATCTGGGCGCAATTCGTGTCCGCAATTAAGTCATAACCAATACCAACCCCATAACTTGTCAGCCAATCCCACACGGGAAATAAATTTGCGTCCTCGTCTTGATAGTTTTTAAAAGTCTGGGTATCAATGCTGAATCGATCAATCAATAAGGCTGTGCCTTTGCCAGTTCTTATAAACTCATCGATTTTTACCAGTATGTTTTTAGACAATTTTCTCGGGTTTCCAGCAATTATCAAGGCATCGACACCTTTTAATTCTTCCATTTTTTCTGTTAATTGTACTTGCTTGATCAAAGCACTTCGAGATGCAAGTTGGATCCATTTTGATAAACTTGCCCGTGGAACATCGCTGACCAATGCCACAATAGGAATTTTTTTGCGCATTAATTGACGCATCAACAATGTCATTTCTTTTTCTAAATCCTGAAGATTTTGCACCACTGGTATCACTGCTTGTCTGCCCTGATAGTGAATGACAATTCCCATATAAGCGCGCCTAGTTTGCTGCTGATCGTCCTCGATTATACGAATTTCTACAGGCTCAATACCCATTTCCATGAGTTCAGATTCCACACTGGTGGGCTCTCGCACCAGACTACCAAAAACATCACGAGTCGCTGTTTGCTTTTTGGCTTTATCACTGGCAGTTTCTTCGAACATCGGATCTAAAAATTCAAAAGACAATTTGTCGTGCGAAACAGATCGATATTCCTCTAATAAATCCTGAACCGAGCGGGCATAACTTGCATACGGTATCGGTAGTTCGTCGCTAAAGTATGCCGTAACCCCCATAACATCTTCCAGCCCTTCCATAGTTTGCACCGATGCCGTAGAAAGGGTATATTTTTTATCTTTGGTTAAATCGATGCGTATAAATTTCTGCAAAGAAATTAAATTAATAAAAAGCACACTTAGCAGCAATGTTATCGTTAAAACGATAGTGGTATTTTTTTTAAGCATAAATCTTGAAAGCCTCCCTATCCCCGGCTTCGTCGCAACATTCGCGTTGTGAAAAATAATGTTACAGCTGTAAGTGATACGTAATAAAGCACATCTCTAGAATCAAGTACGCCGCGGGCAATATTGGTAAAATGAGTATCCACTGATAAAAACTCAAAAATAAACGCCAGTGAATAGGGCAAAATAATAGCAGCCTTATCAATCAAGAAAAAAAATACACATAAAATAAAACCCACCACAAAAGCAACAATCTGATTTTTCGTGAACGAGCTGGCAAAAAGTCCAAAGGCAATGAAGCTGCTCGATAAAAGCAGTAATCCAAAATAACCACCAATCACTGGGCCATAATCAAAAGACATTTCTTTAGGTGCTAGCCAGGCCACACTGAAAACATAGGGAACAGTAAAGAGGAGGCCAAGCGCAACAATTCCAAAGCCACCCAAAAATTTGCCCAAAACCACCTCGAAATCTCTGACCGGAAAATTCAGCAAGGATTCAATGGTTCCAGACTTTCTCTCTTCGGCAATTAAGCGCATGCTTAAGGCTGGTGCAAAAACAACCAGCAACATGGGCGCAATCGAAAAAAAATTGCGCATGGAAGCAAAGCCAATTAAAAAAAGTGTGCTGAAATAAAAATAACCAAGCAAGAGTAAGAATATCCCTAAAACCACATAGGCGACGGGAGAGTTTAAGTAAGACTGCATCTCTCGTCTGGCAATACAAATGATGGCATTCATCTTAACTACTCCTTAGTAAGTCGCCTGAAAGTTTCTTCAAGGGTAATCTCTTTGCGCCGCATCTCTAACAAAATCCAGTCTAAACTAACAACTTTTTGAAAAATATCGGACCGTGGATCTTGCTTATCATAGCTAACAATCATCGCCACACCGGCATCCTTATATTCATCGATAGACTCAACTTTGGTCACCCCAAAGATACTTGCTAATTGCCTAGAAACTTCTGTTTTTGATAACTGAATTTTTTTATTTGAAGCGACGACCACATAAATAGATCCCCCTTCTTGTTGAGTTAACTGCAAGGGAGTGTCATCCGCCACCAATTTACCATCATTGATAATTAAAATGCGAGAACAGGTTGATTGAGCCTCACTTAAAATATGCGTACTCATCAAAACCGTTTTTTCTTCACCTAATTTTTTAATTAAAGATCGAATTTCAATAATTTGATTTGGATCAAGTCCGCTGGTCGGCTCGTCCAGAATCAGCAATTGTGGATCATGCACAATCGCTTGCGCCAGACCCACTCTTTGACAGTATCCCTTCGACAAAACAGCAATATCTTTGCGAACAGCAGGTTCAAGTCCGCACGCATGAATTGCTTTATCAATCATCATACGACGTTTCGACTTTGGAATTTGCCGCATCTGTGCCACAAATTCTAGATATTCCATCACCATCATTTCTTCATACAAAGGATTATTTTCGGGCAAATATCCAATATGATGACGCGCTTCAATACTGTTCTCTGTCACATCGATACCCAGGATCTTAACCGTTCCGCTGGTAGGCTGTAAGTATCCTGTTAAAATTTTCATGGTCGTTGATTTTCCAGCCCCATTAGGCCCTAAAAAACCAACAACCTGTCCTTTGCCTATTTCAAAAGTAAGTCCCTTAATCGCCGGCACCGATCCATAACTTTTTATTAAATCGCGCACTTGAATAATGTTTGTCGATAATGCATTGGTCATTAATTTCCCACCAATATAGAGTTACCCGGCAAATAATTCGCGAGCAATAATAACACGCTGTATTTGACTAGTGCCCTCGTAAATCTGAAAAATCTTAGCATCTCTCATTAATTTTTCGACAGGATATTCTCGATTAAATCCATTGCCGCCAAATACTTGCACAGCATCGGTCGCGATACGCATTGCTGAATCTGCCGCAAATCGTTTGGCATAAGCTGCCACCAAAGTATTTCTTTTCTTATTATCGATCAAGCTTGCAGACTTCCAAACTAAAAGACGAGCAGCCTCAACGTCAGAGGCCATATCTGCAATCATAAAACTGATCCCTTCATGATGCCATAAGGGTTTTCCAAAAGTTTTTCTCTCTTTGGCATAAGTAATCGCATGTTCCATTGCCGCTCTGGCTAAGCCTACAGCTGCAGCAGCAACCAATGGTCTGGTATGATCAAATGCCTTCATGGCGATCACAAAACCATCGCCCTCTTTTCCTAATAAATTTTCAGCGGGAATTTCAACGTCTTCAAAGGTAATGCCTCTGGTATCAGAAGCGCATTGCCCCATATTTCTTTCTTTTTTGCCAACATGAACACCAGGGATATCTCTTGGAACAATGAATGCGCTCATTCCTTTATGCCCTGCATCTTTTTCGGTCTTGGCCAATACAAAATACCAGGCGGCATGCCCTGCCCCGGTAATCCACATTTTTTGACCGTTTAAAATATAGCTATCACCTTTTTTAACCGCGGTGGTTTGAATGGCGACCACATCAGAGCCTGCTGATGGTTCGGTAACCGCATAGGCACAAATATGATGCTCACGGGAAAAAGGAGTAAGCCATTTTTTCTTTTGCGCATCGCTCCCGACAAGAATAACCGGGATCTGTGCCAAGGAATTAGCCGTTATCGCTGTTGCAATTCCGGTACAACCCCACCCTAATTCTTCTTCGATAATCGCACCATCTAAAGCGCCTAAACCAAGACCGCCGTACTCAGTAGGTATATGTGCATTGACTAGGCCAAGCTCAAAAGCCTTTGCCAAGACGTCTGCTGGCCAATCTCCAGTCTCATCGTAATGTGACGCCTTTTTCCTGATTTCATCTTTGGCAAATTCGTGCGCTAAATGGCGTAGTTGCTTTTGATCTTCCGATAGCTCAAACCCAATCATGTGGAACCCCTTTGAACAAAGATAGTTTAACCCGCTATATGCGAAAATAGCGATGAGAACCAGAGATAGATGCCGGATCTTGTCGCTTTATTGAAAACTGGCTATAATACAAGTCTAAAGCTTTGGTTATTTGTAAAAAAAGGAAGATTATTTATGCAACCTAATCAGATGACAACAATGCTAAAAGAAGCCATCGAATCAGCACGCCAAATTTGTATCAGTAAAAAGCAGCAACAATTATCATTAAGCCACGTCTTGCTTGCTTTAATCGAACAAGAAAACGGCATCGTTCCGCAGATTTTCGCCAGACTCGGAAGTAACCTTCAGGCTATCGTCTCCGATCTAAAAACCAACATTGATAATGAACCCAAAGTCAGCGGCGCAACCTCAGATGAGATTTATTTAGCGCCAAATCTGCAAAAAGCTTTTGATGATTCAGCCCAAATTGCCAAATCCCTCGGTGACACTTTTATATCCACTGAAGCAGCCCTGCTGGCACTGGCTAAAGTTGGCAATACTAAATCCTTGCTCGAACGTCATAAAATTGATGAACGTAAGATTAAAGAAGCCATTTTATATGTACGCAAAGGTACTAGTGTCGTTGATGAAAACCCAGAAAGCAAAATGGGGGTTTTAGAAAAATATACACGAAATCTTACCAATGAAGCACGCAGCGGAAAACTTGATCCGGTCATCGGACGTGACGAAGAAATAAGGCGCACTATGCAAGTTTTAAGCCGCCGTACTAAAAATAATCCGGTTTTGATTGGCGAGCCTGGCGTAGGTAAGACAGCTATCGCCGAAGGGATTGCTTCTCGAATTGCCGTTGCTGATGTTCCTGAAAGTTTAAAAGACCGAGACCTTTTATCGCTTGATCTCGGTGCCCTAATTGCCGGGACCAAATATCGCGGAGAATTTGAAGACAGATTAAAGTCGCTGATCAAAGAATTGCAAAAGTCAGAGGGAAAATACATTTTGTTCATTGACGAGCTGCACACGCTGGTCGGTGCTGGTGGCGCCGAGGGAGCCATGGATGCCAGCAATATGCTAAAACCAGCATTGGCGCGAGGAGAATTGCGCTGCATTGGCGCGACCACTCTTGATGAATATAGAAAACATATCGAGAAAGATGCCGCTTTGGAAAGACGTTTTCAACCCGTTCTCATTGAAGAACCCTCGGTCGAAGACACTATTTCGATTTTAAGAGGTCTTAAAGAAAGATACGAATTGCATCACGGAATCCGTATTACCGATGGCGCCATTGTTGCGGCTTGTACCTTATCTAATCGCTATATTACTGGTAGGCAGCTCCCCGACAAAGCCATTGATTTGATCGACGAATCGGCCAGCGCCTTAAAAATGCAAATAGAATCTGTGCCCCAAGAACTTGATGAATTGGAGCGCCATGTGGCACGGCTCGAAATTGCCAAGCAAGCCTTAATGCGTGAAAAAGATCCCTTAAGTCAAAAAAGGCTTGTCGAGACCGAAAAAGAATTAGCTCAAAATAAAGAAAAAGCCACATCGCTACGTGCCAAATGGTTAAATGAAAAAGATCGCTTAACTGAAATAAAAAACATTAAGACTAGGAGTGAAAAATTAAGGCATGAAATAGAAATGGCGCAGCGGCAGGGTGATTTTGAAGGTGCTGCTAAATTGCAATATGGTGACCTCTTTCAACTCGATGCCCAGTTAAAAGAAAAAGAAGGTACGCTTAAAGAATCCCAAAAATCGCAAAGCTTTTTACGAGAAGAAGTAACTGAAGAAGACATCGCCGCTGTCGTTTCCAGGTGGACCGGAATCCCTATGCAAAAAATGCTAGAGGGAGAGGCCGATCGTTTACTCCGCATGGAAGACCGACTCGCAGAACGCGTTATTGGACAAAAAGAAGCGATTGTCGTTGTCAGCAACGCTATCCGCAGATCAAGGGCGGGACTTTCTGAAGAAAATAAACCCATTGGCAGCTTTATGTTTTTAGGACCAACCGGCGTTGGCAAAACAGAATTGGCAAAATCACTGGCGCATTTCTTGTTTGACGATGAGCATGCCATGGTTCGTATCGACATGTCAGAGTACATGGAGCGGCACGCGGTCGCACGCTTAATTGGTGCGCCTCCTGGTTATGTCGGTTTTGAAGAAGGCGGACAATTAACCGAAAGTGTCCGACGAAGACCTTACGCAGTAATTTTATTCGACGAAATCGAAAAAGCGCATCCGGAAGTTTTTAATATTTTACTACAACTGCTCGATGATGGCCGCTTAACAGATGGTCAAGGTCGAGTTGTTGATTTTAAAAATACCGTTATTTTAATGACCAGCAACATTGGCAGTCAGTATTTACTAGAAGGGGTGACAAAAACGGTACAAGAACAAGTGCTGCGTGAATTAAAAGCACATTTTCGTCCCGAATTTTTAAATCGTATCGACGATATTATTATGTTCCATGGTCTAACTCAGGATGATTTGACTTTAATTGTCGACATCCAATTAAAAAAACTAAAACAACGTCTCAAAAATAAAGAGTTAGATCTGCAAGTAAGCGACGAAGTCAAAACCAAGCTCTCTCATATCGGGTTTGATCCAGCGTTTGGTGCGAGGCCTTTAAAACGCGTTATTCAACGCGAGCTTGTCGACCCCATTTCGCGAGCATTGCTCGAGGGTAAATACAAGCCTGGCCACACCGTCAACGTTGCCCTTGGTGACGATAAAATTGTTCTTTCTTAAAATAAGCAATATTAGATCAAAAAGGATTGTTGTTTTAACAAACTATTGGTTTGGAGAACAACAATGCCGCCACCTGTCACCACCCCAGTAACCTCAAGTAACCCAACTACTCAGCTACCCCAGCTGCTACTTCGTCCTCTAGAGACAAGCCTAAATCTCACTGCTAACATAGACTCCTTTGCAAAAGCGCCCCAAAGCCGTCCTGCTTCTTGGTATACAGAAAAAACATCTGAGCTGGCCACCCGGGAAGCGCGTGAACAATTTTGCACAAGCTGGGATGAGCTGCAAAGCGCAAAACAGCTGCATGCAATGGACGCGTGTTCTATAGAAATTAATACCGTCACTCTAAAAGGAGAAGACGCCTTGGCTTTGCTTTCGGTACAAGCATTAGCCGCATATTTTCAAGCAGTACAGCAATTAAAAGAGCTATCCGCCGCGACAAGTGGAGTTATAGTTTTAGAAGATGAAGGCATCATACTTCAAAAAAAGAGCAAAGATCTTGAAGTAAAGATAAATGCGCTGGAAGAAATTATTGACTTAGAAGGCATCAAAAAAGTCTGGAAGCAAAAAGACAAGAGCGAACTTACCAAATTGTTTGAAGCGGCGGCAGGAATTTTTTGGAAAAATGCCGTGGCACAACAAAAATCATCCAATTCATTTTTAGCAGATATTTCACCAGAAGCAATAAATCCGCCTACGCTTCTAAAACAAATCTCGGCAAAACTTTTTGCCCACATTGCTTCTACTTTAACCCCTTACAGTTGGAATATGGAGGCTCAGCTCTACATTGGTAATTTCAGTGTCAATAAAAAAATCCTGCCTTTCGATATGGGAAAAGATCTGCCCACTGGATTAATCAGTCTAGCTAGCAAACCTGGAAGAGACACAGTCAAAAAATATTTTCATTTATTAGAGCAAATTGGCGTTAAGAAAAACACGCACGCAGCAAGTCTGGAACTTGACAAAAAAGCTTACGACGTCAAATCTGCAATGAAATTTCTGGCAGAACGATCCATTCTATGTTTTACGGCAATGGCGAAGCGATACATCCTTTTGCATGAACGCCTAAAAACCGAAGCAACAAAAAATGAGCTAGCAGGCGCCCTCAGAACGGCATCAATTAAGCCCAACACGTTCAAAAAGCTGGCCCCTATAAGAGAAGAATTAAAATCTATTAAAGAAGAACTCTCACCGCTTGGCGAATTTGCCTTTCAACCATTGGTCCGGGAATATTGGAAAAAAAGTGCAGAATTAAGAGGCCAGGATCCAGAAGCAATTAGCCAAAAGCTGCAAATACTCCCTCTAATTATTTACACAGAATCGGAATCGGTCATTTTTTAAAAACCTTTCAGCTTCTTTAAGAATTGCTGCCATTCTCGATTAGAAATATAACCAATTTCAATCGCCTCATTTTCACTGACAAACGGAATGCCTTTGATTTGCATATAACCAAACCTTAGATCTGGAGTCACATAAAAATCATCTACGGGTTTGGGAACGAGCCTTTCTCCTCTATTTTTAACCTGCTTTTTTTTAATACATTCGTTTAGTAATTTGAGAAGCTCGGGACGTGCCCGTTTTAATTCTAGCTTTGTGATAGGACACTTAAGAATAGACAGTAAATTTAAATTATTGTTCAAGCATAACCTCTTTTCGTCTAGGTACCTAATGACACTTAAATCATCTCACAGCAAAAGTCTGGTCATTATCGCCAGTTTATTTTTCCTTTTTGGCTTTATCACCTGCATGAACGATGTTTTAATGCCCCACTTAAAAGGAGCATTCACTCTTAATTGGCGAGAAGCAGCGCTCATTCAGTTTTCTTTTTTTTCTGCTTTCTTTTTGACTTCAATTCCTGCCTCTTATTTTTGTGAGCGCGTGGGTTACCAAACCGGCATGTGCCTAGGTCTAGGCGTTGCAGCCATAGGCACCTTTGGACTCATGGGTGCAACCTACTGGCTAACCTACGCTTTTTTTCTGGTCAGTCTTCTTGTTTTAGCCAGCGGCATTACCTTAATTCAAGTCGCGGCAAATCCTTATGTAATATTACTTGGCGATGCAAAAACCTCTTCAAGCAGGCTCACTGTTATCCAAGCATTTAATTCGCTTGGCACCACTGTTGCTCCCTTGGTGGGTTCTACGGTTATTTTATCGACGACAACCCTTGATTCCATTCGCGCACCTTATTTTTTAATGGGCATATTGCTGGTTATTCTGTCGCTTTTTATTTTTTCCATCAAACTTCCCAAATTCTGTAACCAGGAAAAAGATGAAACCAGCTGGTCTGAAATATTAAAAAATCGCCGACTCCTATTGGGAGCTCTCGCAATTTTTACTTACGTCGGTGCAGAAGTTTCGCTGGGAAGCTATATGGTCGGCTAGCTAACCAGCTCTTTTGTGACAGATCTCAACATCAAAACAGCGGCCAGCCTCGTTTCTTTGTACTGGGGCGGCGCTATGGTTGGGCGCTTTTTGGGTACGCCTTTGCTTGCCAGGTTTGAACCTGCACGCGTGCTGCAATATTTTACCGCTGGTGCCATAATTTTCTTAAGCATTTCTATCGGCACGGGCGGCATCATTGCTCAGTGGAGTATTTTAGGCGTGGGACTTTTCAATTCGATCATGTTCCCAACTATTTTTTCCATGAGCATTTCAAGTGTGAAATACGGAAAAGAAAAAGCGTCAGGGCTTCTTTGCACTTCTATCGTTGGTGGCGCCATTGTTCCGTTTACGCAAGGCATAGTAGCTGACAACTTTAGCCTTAGGCTAGGCTTTTTATTGCCCATGCTTTGTTACTTTTATCTTTTCTGTTTCAGCTTTCTTCTTTTCCGTTCTAGACCCTTTTTTAAACCGTCATAATTTCTACTTCTTTTTGGGCCAGAAGCTTATCCAGATCTGAAATCGTTTGATCGGTTAGATCTTGGGTAATCTTCAAAGCACGTTTTTCATCGTCTTCAGTGGTTCCACTTTTAAGCATTTCGTTGGCATCCCGTCTGGCATTGCGCACGGCTATTTTAGCATCTTCACATTTTTGCCGAGCCTGCTTAACAAATTCACGACGCCGCTCTTCAGTAAGAGCGGGCATAGGAATGCGCACCAAATCTGCGTCAATTATGGGTACAAGTCCTAAGTTTGCCTCGAGAATGGCTTTTTCGATGGGTTTCAATAGCGCTTTTTCCCAAGGTTTAACCACCAGCATACGTGCATCCGGGGTAAGCACGCTGGCCACTTGAGCAAGCGGGCTCATGGTTCCATAATAATCGATTTTCACGCCGTCAAGAAGTGAACTGGTTGCGCGACCGGTACGAATAGAAGCCAATTGTTTTTTAAAGACCTCCACTGCTTTATGCATTTGCTCTTTTGCATCACCACAAATTTCAGCTAACATAATTTTCCTCTTCTAATTTTTTTTGGAAACAATCGTCCCAATCTTTTGGCCCTGTAAAACGCGTTTAATATTACCTTTTTTGGTCAGATTAAATACATGAATTTCCATATTGTTGTCCATGCAAAGCGAGATTGCCGTTGAATCCATGACTCCCAGGCCTTCTTTTAATACATCCAAATAAGTCAATTTGTCATACAGTTTGGCATCTTTATGCTTATTGGGATCTTTATTGTAAACGCCATCTACTTTAGTCGCTTTCAAAATGGCGTCCGCATGAATTTCCATGGCACGCAAACTGGCTGCCGTATCTGTTGTAAAATAAGGATTACCGGTGCCTGCAGCAAAAATAACCACGCGCCCTTTTTCTAAATGCCGAATAGCCTTACGGCGAATATAAGGTTCACAGAGTTCTTGCATGGCAATGGCAGACTGCACGCGTGTGGCCACTCCAATACGTTCCAGCGCGTCTTGCAGTGCCAGAGAATTTAACGCAGTCGCCAACATACCCATATAATCTGCAGAGGCTCTATCCATACCTTGGGTGCTCGCCGCCAGACCACGAAAGATATTACCGCCACCAATCACCAGAGCGATTTCAACTCCCATGGCATGCACTTCTTTGATTTCATTTGCAATATCAGAAATCACAACCGGATCGATTCCAAATCCGTTTGCGCCCTGTAACGCCTCGCCAGAGAGTTTAAGCAAGACACGTTTAAATTGAGATTTGCTTTTTATTGTCATCTGTTCTACCTCCTCTTGAACCAAAAAAAACCCTTAAGGGACTTTGCCGTGGAATACGTTCATTCTCATAATCGCTTTATTTCATGCGCGAAGATGTGGCAAAATGCAATTACTTTTGAAAAGACATGAAAGATAACAACACTATTGGAGTCGTCTTGTGAAAAATTTCTTAGACCTAGCGATGAAAGGAAGTCTACCAGACGTTCTGAAACGCTACTCCGATCTTGCGCTAGCCATGTTGGTGATGGTCGTTGTAGGGCTTTTGATTGTCCCTGTTCCTACTTTTATCATCGACTTGTTGATCTGCGCCAATATTTCCATCGCCATGATCATGTTGCTTATCTCACTTTATGTTTCTGAGCCTCTCAAAATTTCTGCATTCCCCACCATTTTGCTGGTCACCACCCTTTTTCGCTTAGGCATTAACGTTGCCACGGCCAGATTGATTTTGCTAAATGCCGACGCTGGCGAAGTGATCCAAGCCTTTGGAGAATTCGTAGTGCGCGGCAACATAGTGGTCGGTGTCGTGATTTTTTTGCTGCTAATGCTCATCAACATGTTGGTTATTTCAAAAGGATCTGAGCGCGTCGCCGAAGTAGCAGCCCGTTTCACCTTGGACGCCATGCCAGGAAAACAGATGAGCATCGATGCCGATTTGCGCAATGGATCCCTCGATTTGGATCAAGCCCGTAAAAAACGGATTGATCTAGGCAGAGAAAGCCAGCTCTTCGGCGCCATGGACGGCGCCATGAAATTCGTTAAAGGCGATGTTATCGCCGGCATCATTATTTTTGCGATTAATATTTTAGCAGGCGTCATCATCGGTATTACACAAAAAGGAATGACCGCAAACGAAGCCCTTGAAACGTATTCGATTCTATCAATTGGTGACGGTCTAGTTAGTATTATTCCAGCGCTTTTGATGTCTGTTTGCGCAGGCTTAATCGTCACCAGGGTCAGTTCTGGCGAAGAGAATTCTAATTTAGGCCAAGACATCGCCACCCAAGTTTTAGCTCAACCCAAAGCCTTTGCTATTGCTGCAGGGTTCATTGGTTTGGTCGGACAAGTCCCAGGTTTGCCGCGTGTGCCTTTTACCGTCATTGCTCTGGGTGTCGGCGCCATTGCTTACGGACTTTTTAAAGCGCAAAAAGGCAAAGGCAGCGCCACAGAGGGCGTTACTGAACTGGTAGAAAAGCGTGAGGGGAAATTAGAAAAAGAAAAGAAAGCAGCCGTCCAAATGGCCAAGGCTCAAGAAGGCCAAACTCAAAAGATGATGCCCGTGGTAACCCCTATTGCTCTGGAAGTCTCCTCTGATTTAGTGCCATTGGTCGATGACACTAGCAATTTCTTAGGGGAATTGATTCCCATGATGCGCGACGGACTATTTTACGAGCTCGGCGTGCGTTTTCCCGGTATTCGTGTACGCGGCAATGACGGCAGCCTCGGGGCCAATAGCTATATTATTTTGCTAAACGAAGTCCCTATGGTCATTGGCACCGTGGATCAGCGTAAATGTCTGGTCAACGACACTCCTGATCGCTTGCGACTGCTTGGCATCGAAGCCACACCCGCACAAAATCCTGCCACCGGCATTGCCTGTGCTTGGATTCGCGCCGACAAACGCGAGCTTGCGGAACAAGCAGGACTCACCGCGTGGGACGCAGGCAGTTACATGGTCTTACATCTTTCGGCCATTTTAAGAAAAAATGCCTGTGATTTCGTCGGCATTCAAGAAGTGCAAAACATGCTGGATCAATTAGAACAAGCCTACCCTGCTCTGGTAAAAGAAGTGGTTCCTAAGGCCGTTAGCGTAGTGCAACTAACCGAGATTTTAAGACGTTTGGCCGAAGAAGAAATTTTGCTTCGCGATTTGCGTACCATTTTGCAAGCACTGGCAGAATGGGGCCCAGTTGAAAGCGATACCGTAATGCTCACTGAGCATGTGCGTAGTTCTCTAAAGCGTTACATCAGCCATAAATACACCGCAGGTCAGAACACTTTGGTGGTTTATTTGCTTGATCCACAAATTGAAGAAACAATTCGATCTAGCATTCAGCATACTGCTTCTGGAAATTATCTGGCGCTTGAGCCGGAAATTACTCAAGATATTTTGGCAGCAGTGCGTCGAGAAATTGGCAATCTGCCACCAAGTGCTCAACAACCTGTCGTTTTAACGACACAAGAAATCAGGCGCTACTTCAGAAAGCTGGTCGAGCTGGAATTCCCGCACCTGGCCGTAGTCAGTTATCAAGAGCTAAGTCCCGAGATGAATATTCAACCAATTGCGCGTATAAGTTTGGGTAAATAGCATTTAAATTCATCTTTCGCGTGTTCTTTGGGCATTTCCAAGCGGGGCTGGCTCTTGCTTTTCTGCGCGCTCACCTACTTCTTTTAATACTTGGTGAAATTTTTTACGAGGTTTAGCTCGATTGGCCCGATCGCGAATTTCCCAAGTATCTTGCAGATCCTGAATCGTTTCTGGGTCTGCAGACATACCAGATCCAGTCAAGGAACGCGGCTCCACAGGAGGAAACAAGCTTGCCATCAATCACCTCGTCTTTTTTAAAGTATAATCTTATTTACTACCAATCTGAAGCAGCACCAAAAAAAATATCAAAGGGCATATTGCCCGCAAGTTTTGATAAAGGAATGCTGACCTCAAAACGCAAAGGAAATTGCCAAACATTTAAAATAATACCTGCCCCCAGCGACCAGTAGAGTCCTGTCTTGGCTTCAGAATTATCTAGCAAAAAGGCATTGCCGGCATCGGCAAAGCTGTATCCTGCCAACGCGTACTTTGGCCAAACCGGAAATTCTACTTCGATGCTCTGCAGATATTTAAAAATGCCGCCCAATTTGGGTCCAATAGAACGTGGTCGATAGCCACGAATACTGCCCTGACCTCCAAGAAAATAACGTTCGGAAAGTGGCAACATTATTTGCTGCAACGAAAAAAGCCGGGCAGCTTGAAAGCGTCCCTTTATTTTGAAATTTTTAAAAATATGCGAAGAAACTTGAAACGCTGTTCCTAGTTCAGCAAAGGGCAGCTGCGACAAATTTAAGAACCCAGAATAAGTCCCCGAAGCCTCCCCGTGCATTTTCCAAATTGATTTTGCATAATCAAAAGCCAATAAAAGCTCCCAGGCATTGCGCCAATTATTTTTTGCAATAACAGCTTCTTGACTCACTAAATTTTCATCTTTTAAGCCTTCAACATCGACCAAATCCAAATGCACTGCAGGGCTTGCTTTGAAATAAGTCCCCAGCGGAACGGTATAACGAATCCCCGCCCCCGTTCGTTTGCTGCGAAATATTGGATATAGTAATTCCCGTCGATGCATTTCAAAAAGAATTGCTTGTCTAGAATCAAAAATTCTTGGCTCCAGTAACACAAAATCAAATAGCTTTGAGAATGAAGACAATCTCAGCGATAACGAAGTGAATAAGCTTCTCCCAAACAAATTACGATGGGCCCAAATCCCGGAAAGAACGAACCCTTCATCGGAAATGACCATGGGGAAAACACTGAAAAACCAAGCAGGCTGCTCAATAACGCGGATCAAAATATCAACTTCATTTAGCTCATCTGTTTTCACAAGCAGCACTTCTACGCGCTTAAAAAAACCTAAGGCCGTTAGCTGTTGTTGTAAAATATGTAAATCACTCAAACGACAAACCATATCGCGAAGGATGGGAATTTCGCGGCGAATAATATCTTCTTTTGTGAAAGCATTGCCTTCAATTAAAAATTGACGAACATAAATCAACGGCCCTTTAGTGATATCATACGTAACAGTAATAGATCCTGACTTTTGAGGCTCTGCCTGTCTGGTAACATGCACTACTGCTTTTAAGTCAGCCAATAAATATCCATCTTCGCGATAGGGATTTAATATTTTATCAGCCTCTTCTTGGAGCAATAAAAGATTGAGCACTTCGCCTTTTTGTAAAGAAAAATGACTCCGCCATGAAGAAGAATCAGGAAACGCAGGTACATCGCCACTTAGCTTAATTTCATCAAGCTCATAGACTTCGCCTTCTTTCACCTGAAAAATCAAATTTACGTAAGTGAAGTCTGGACTGACTTCGACTTGCGCAGCTAAAATCTCGGCATCTAAAAATCCACGTCGGTGATATTCAGCCAACAGTCGCTTTTTCTCGCCATCAAAATTATCTTGATTAAAATAATTAAACTCTCCTAAAGGAAAAATCGCTAATTCTTTGTTGGTCAGTTTATGATTGCCTCTTATTTTAATTTGACGAATAGCGGCGCGAAAAGCGACCGCATGATGGCAAATTAATAAGCAAAAGATTAAAACCCTCATCGTGCCTTGCTTTTGCTATAGTGAACCGAGGACCAACACCACACGTGAAATACCAC
Source organism: Myxococcales bacterium (assembly GCA_947445025.1). Classification (GTDB taxonomy): domain Bacteria; phylum Myxococcota; class UBA727; order UBA727; family JABDBI01; genus JAHFEG01. The sequence goes on along the minus strand of CANFCB010000007.1, from coordinate 5,690 downwards.
CTTGACGTTCATGAACAGCACTCAAATGCGCCAGCAGGGTTTCAACGCGGCCGCTTTTCATTTCTAAAGTGACCTTTAATCCATCTTCTGCGACATGACCTTGCCTGGCCTTGCCAAATGCCTGATCCAATTCTGGCGAAAAAATATGTTTCTGCATTCCATGCCCTTCTAAATTATGCACTCCCACGCCAACTAAATGTGCGGCTGCAACATTGGCATAATTAATGATCCCGGATTTATCTACAATTAAAACAGGTTCAACCACGTGATTAATCACTGCTCGTAACACATTACGGATTTCAAATATTTTAGCAGACTTTCTTTGATCTAATTCTTCTCGTAACCTCAATGCACTGCGAATAGCTCTAGCTAATTGCGAAATTTCGTCACGTCCTGAAACCTCTAAATCACGCACGTGACCTTGCTCAATACGTTGCTCAATCCTTTTCAGCCTGGTCAAAGGAGCCACTAACCAACCTGGAATAAAACCAATAAAAATAGGAATGGCAAATAATAAGATCAAAAATAAAACGAGTTGATTTCTGCCCACACGAGACAGGGCGTCTATCGCTGCTTTTCGGCGTGGACCCACTACCTCGCCAACCTGGTTTTCTAAATTTTGTAAATCATGACCGAGCGTCGTTAAAGTTAAGTGAGCCAGGTGCATGCTTTCTTTACCAAGTCTTTCTTTGGTAGCACTCGACCTTCTTAAACCATGAAGCACAGAATTTTCAAGCTTGATGGAAATATCACCTATTTGAGACGACAATCCAGATTCGATGCCTGCTGGTTTTTTGGTATATAAACTAAAAAGCTGTGTTCGCAAATTCTGAACATCTTGTAGCAACAAACGCTCATTTTCGCTTTCCGGCTCAGCTTCGTAACGCCAAATTGCCACACGAATACTTTCAATAGCCAGTCGTAGCGAAGCTATTTTTTGCCAAAACAAATCCCCTTCATCCAAGGTCTTGGCATACCTAGAAACACCATCAGTCTGTATGACTCCAATAAAAAGTGTCGGTGCTGCCACTAAAAATGCTGCCACCAAAGCAAATCTTGCTCTCGCCCGAATACTGGGTCCTGTTCCAATCCATTGAATCAGCTCTACCTGACGGGGAGTGGCAAGCGCGGTGCGCGCCGCGCTAAAAAGATAGGTAAAATATGTTTTACTCAAAACGCGTCCTTGTAGGCAATCGCTTCAATTTGCGCCTGGCTACCAACGACGATTAAGATATCATCTTCACTAATAATAGAATCTGGCGGCGGCACAGAATACAGCTTTAATTCTTCGTGCAATTCGCCTTTGTCATCCACACTTCTTTTTGGTCTTTGTATTCCAATGACCGCGAGTCGATAACGCTCCGTCAGTTGCGCTTCTTTTAAGGTTTTCCCGATCATATCCAGCCTGGGACTGATATGTGCCACGGTTTGCCCTGTTGAAAGCACAACTTGATCCAAAACCCCCGACGATAAAATTGACGTTGCTAGTTGCTCACCCATTTGTTTCTCAGGATAAATCACACGCGTGGCACCGACACGCATTAAAATGCGCCCTTGTAATTCAGTGGCAGCGCGCACAATCAATTGCCCCACACCTAAATCACTCACCGCCGTACAAATCATGATGCTTGCCTCCAGATCTGTCTCCCCAAGCGCAATAATGGCAGTGTCCGCTTTAGAAACCCCTAAAGAACGCAAGATATCAATGTCTGCGGCATCGGCACAGATAGCCTGTCCCACTTCATTTTTGATCCGTTCCACACGGTCTTCATCTTTATCAATGGCCAGAACGTCGCCACCACCAGAAAACAAAGTTTTGGCAGTATGCCGGCCAAATTGTCCAAGCCCGATCACCACAAATAGTTTCAAAACCACGTACTCCTTTTAGCCGACAGCTAAACGACCCTCGGCAAATTGATATCCCTTTGGTCTCATGCGTTCGCCAATGGCCAGCGCCAACGTCAAAGGCCCAATTCTACCCATATACATCAGAGCAATAATAAAAAAGCGGCCCTGCTGATTCAATTTGTATGTGCTATCCATCGTTAAGCCCACAGTTCCAAACGCAGAAACCGCTTCAAAGAAAAGCCGCTCAAAAGAAATGGACTGCGTCGCCAGCAACAAGAGCAGAACAAATGCAATGACCGACGCCGAAATTAATATAATGCTGAGCGAGCGATTCACAATCACAGCTGGGATACGCCTGCCCATTAATTCAACTTGGTCGCGACCGGTTAGCATCGAGCGTACCGACATCAAAGCTACTGCCAAGGTCGTAGTTTTAATCCCGCCACCAGTAGAGCCAGGAGAAGCACCAATAAACATCCATATAAGGCTAAATAACACCGTCGCAGAACTAAGTGTACCCATGGAAACCACATTAAAGCCAGCAGTCCGCAGCGATATACTTTGAAACAAAGCCGCGATAATTTTGTCGAAAATACTTAAATCTAAAAGAACACCATTGTATTCGAAAAATAAAAACATCAGCATGCCAACCACGTCCAACAATATCGTCGCTAAAATAACAACTCTGCTTTGAATATGTAAACGATTCCAAACGGCTCTCGGCTGTTTTATTTTCCAAACCGCAGGATTAGTCATATCGGCCATCACAAAAAATCCAATTCCCCCCAAAGTAATCAACACCATGATGATGCAACAAACCCAGCTGTTTCCCACGAAGACCATTAAAGAATCAGGTAATAAGCCAAATCCCGCATTACAAAAAGCAGAAATAGAATGAAAAACCGACCACCAAACCCGATCCCCAAAAGAAGGGAATTCAATTCCCCAGCTAAAAAATAAAAAAAGCGCGCCTAACAATTCGGCAATAAACGTCCCCGCCGCCACCGCTTTGATCAAAGCTTTTAAACCATTTGAAGTTGATACGTCGAGAATCTCCCACAAACCAACCTGACGCCTGGTATGTAATTGGGTTCCAATCAGAATGGCAAAGACCGCAGATAGCACCATGATGCCAAGACCGCCCACTTGGATGGTGCACAAAATAACTGCTTGCCCAAATTGAGAAAAATAAGAACCAACATCAACGACATTGAGACCAACAACGCAAGCCGCAGAAGTAATGGTAAAAAGAGCATCCCCAAAATTGGCGCCTTTTCCGTCTACCGTAGCTGCTGGAAAAACAAGCAAAAAAGTGCCCACAGAAATGATCCCTAAAAAGCTCAAAGCCAGTGTCTGACTGGGCCGCAAGTGGACATGCTGAACGCATTTTTTCCCCCAAGCAGTATCTAGGGCATAGAACAAAATATTGACAAACAGACGCACGGCGACAACTGCAGCACTTAAGCGGGGAATAGGCAACATGATAAAAGCAAAGGCCAATGCTAACAGATTAACGCGCTCGACAACCAGCCAATGTGCCCAAGTGGAACGATTTAAAATCGCCAACTGCAGCAAGTAACTGGCAAAACCTAAGACTAAGGTAACATCAAGACCAATGACAACGCTGTGCCAAACCGAGGATTGTGATAAATCCATGGAAAATTCAATCACTAACGTGCAGATAATACATATTGCTGCCGCAATCTGCACGCCTTGAAAGATTCGTTTATTTTTATCCTGCAAACGTTGCATTTTTGCACCTTAAAGCAAGTCACCAATAGATTGCCCCATTTTGATTTCAGTGTGCAACGGCTTCAAGTCTAAGCGACCAGCTTTGGGATGAACCAATAAAACAATAGTCGAGCCGAATTCAAACAAGCCTAGTTCTTCGCCTTTCAAAAAAGTTTTCTCGCAATAATTACGGCGAATTTTTTTCTTGCTGCAAGCATTTGTCGTTAATTTTTCATCAAATCGAACCCTAACTTTGCCCACCATGGTTGCACCAACCGCAACCATCAATGCTGCCGGCGTGCCCTCTCCTAAAAGAGCAAGCGCGATTACTAGACGCTCGTTTACACAAAACAGCTGGGAAACGTTGTTCACCGCCCATGGATTCACAGGCCACAAATGCCCTGGCAAATAAATGGCCTCTAAAACCTGTGCCGAAAAAGGGCTATGAAAGCGATGATAGTCACGAGGAGAAAGATACAATGTCGCAAAGCTTCCTCCTTCAAACTGCGCCGCCAAATGCGCATCTCCCAATAAAGATGCCGCAGTATACGATTTGCCCTTCACTTGTAAAAGCTCGCCTTCATAAATCAAGCCTGACTGGCCATAGCTGCCATCGCAAGGAGACACTATTGCTTTTTCGTTCACATCAATAGGACGATTTTCTTTTTTTAATTCCCTTATAAAAAATGACTGCAGCGAGGGAAATTGATCAATAGAATTTTTGACATCGTCCCAATTAATGCCAAAGTGGTTGGCAAAAAAATGGATTTGCTTATGCACAAACCACGGGGAAAATCGCAAACTAACCAGCTTGCCCATCAAACAAGATATCATATTTTTGGGGAGCAAATAAAGTGTCGACTTTAAAATCCAATTCTTAAACGATTGCAGCGAGGTCATTTTCTTCTTCCAAAATCCAGTATTCCAACTGGGCGGCAGTGTTTCCTGACAATAAAAGTTCTTCAATAAAACGTGATTTCATTAATTTTTGTGCGCGTCCATCATTTTGCAAGTAGGTCCGCGGATAACATAAAGACAAAAAGTCTTTTGCTCTAGTAATAGCCACATAAAAAAGCCTCCGCTCCTCTTCAATTCCTTTTCTTTCTCGCAAAGAAAATTCAGAAGGAAAACGCCCCTCACAAAGCCATATGACAAATACATAACTCCATTCAAGTCCCTTGGCTTGATGAATACTCGACAGGGAGACCTTCTCTTCGTCTTCTTCTTTGCTGTTTGCGTCTAAATTTTGCAACAACAAAAGTTCATTTAAAAAAGTGTCAAAAGAACCGTATGATCGTGCATGTTCAGCCAATTGCAAAACATCATCAATTCTATCTTTCGCATTTAAAAAACCCTTCATCAAGTATTCTTCATACCCTGCCTTAAGCACATATTTAATGAGCTCACTCACTGAATTAGTTTTAACCATCGATACCAGTCTGCCTAGTAATTCTAAAAAGTTAAACACCCCTGTTTTCGATAAATCTCTTGGCAAATTAGGCAAAAGCAATTGGATAGAGCGTAGCAAATCACCGCCTGTTTTTTTTTGCGCCTCCATATAAAGCAGCCAGGTTTTATCAGCAGTAACGCGCCCCACGCCGGTATAAAGTTTAATGGCTCTTTTAAAACTAAATGCTTCTTCTGGATTATAAATGAATCGCAAATAGGACATCACATCTTTCACGTGGGCCTGTTCAAAAAATTTAATTCCCGAACGTATCTGAAAAGGAATATGGCGACGCAGTAATTCCATTTGAATTTCAATGGCATGACTATGCGCACGATAGAGCACGGCAATTTCACTAAGTTTGACGCCGGATTTTTTAAGTTCCGAAATACGTTGCGCAATAAAACTCGCTTGTTGCGAAGCATTTTGACAAGAGACCAGCGCGGGAAACTCGCCATTGGGACGCGCCGGAATCAGCGTTTTCTTAAAACCAACTTGTACATGAGCAAGAGAGCGATTGGCCACACCTAAAATCGACGCCGTCGAACGGTAATTGGTATTTAAGGATAGCAAAAGCGCATCAGGATAGCGTTTAGTAAATTCGAGCATATTATATATATCGGCGCCACGAAAACCATAGATACTTTGCGCATCGTCACCTACC
>CANFCB010000006.1 GCA_947445025.1 Myxococcales bacterium | reverse complement strand
CGTGACGCCTTAGCGCGTCGTTTGGCGCAGGGAACGCAACAAACCCCCGAAGCGGTGCGGACTCAGATTGACCAACTCGCAGACAGCAATGGTGGCAAGGTAACGCTAGATAATGTGAGAAACTCGTTTGTTAGTCAACCGATTGCGGAGAATGCGCCAGCTACTGGGGTAGTTAGCGCGGTTCAGGTCAATAAGAGTGTTTCATTTGCGGACGCGCCTCTGATATCAGAAACAGGTGAAAAGTATGACGCGGAGCGATTACTAATAAGCCAGGCACACGCTGCAGCTACTAGCGCAAATTTTGTCGGGGAGCCTGCAGAAGCTTATGCTGAAGCCTATCGCAAGAAGATTAATGAAAAAAAAACAGCAGCGGAGGCTGCTGTTGCTGGTGCCGCTGCTGCTGGTCAGGCTATGGATGATTTTCTGATTAAGAAGCGTGCGGCTTCAGCTGAAGCCGCTGTAGCTAGAGCTAACGCAGCGAAAGCTGCAAAGGTTAACAAAGCGTCAGGGGCCGAATAAGCTTTTATGTAACCATAACAAGGCCGCCATTGCCGCTGCTTCGCGGTTTTTTTGGCGGCCTAAATCTTTCAAGCGAATTTCTTTGGTGATAATTCCGGCCGGGCCAGCAATTCCTAAAAAGAAGGTGCCCACGGGTTTATTCAAGCTACCCCCGTCAGGGCCTGCTATACCAGTAATGCTGATACTCCAAGTGGCAGCGAAGTTTTTTTGCGCACCTTTGGCCATATAAAACGCCACTGCTTCACTGACGGCACCATGTTTTTCTAAAACACTCTTTGGAACTTGCAGCGCATGTATCTTGACGCTATTGGCGTATGCAATAACACCGCCCCGGTAAACCTGTGAAACACCGGGGATGCGAGTAATCCATTCTGCAATCATGCCACCGGTACAAGATTCTGCGGTCGCTAAAGTCTCTTGGCGTTTTTTTAAAGTTTCTATGATGGGCACAAGAACAGAGTCTAGTTTTTTCATAGGGAGAATCCAAACCAAGGCAAAAGCCATTGCTGTAAAACTGAGAGCACGAGCAATGCGTAAATTCCTGCCAAAACATCGTCGAGCATTATACCCAAAGGGCCCTTGATTTTTTGATCGGCAAAGCTCACCGGCCAGGGTTTAAGCACATCAAAAAAACGAAAGAGCAGAAAGCCCAACAGTAAATTCCACCAACTCGCTTGGCAAAAACACAAGGTGATGCCCATGCCAACTGCTTCGTCGATGACGATGGACTGGGGATCGCTATCGTTAAATTGGGTAAGAGATTTGCTGGTGGCCCAAAGGCCTAAACAAAAAAGCAAACCAGCAGCAACGATGCGGATTTGCCAAGGGGCTCCCCAGAAAAGCAGTGGGGCCCAAAAAAAGAGGGACACCATTGAACCAATGGTGCCCGGTGCGCGTTTAGAAAAACCCGCGTAGCCTAATGTTGCAATCCAAACAGCAAAGCTCAAGATTCTACGCCGCGTCTAAGGAATGCCGGGATATCATACTCATCTTCTTTTGCAGCCGGTGGCGTACGGGTTGGATTGGGATATCCATGAAACGTTTGGGCTTCTTCATCAATCGGTGCCAACACTGGAATGCGGAGTTCCGAAGTTTGCGGCCGGCTTGTTTTGGCTGCCAAAGGGGGAATCTCGGTTTGGTTATCTTGATCCAGACGTTCCCAATTGTTACGTATGTAAGTTGGAATATCACGAGACGTGCTTTGAAGGGCGGTCTGTACTTGTGGAACGACACTAGCAGGGCCTGCTTCTCCAGCACGATAAGCTTGTCTTTGTGCTGGTTCAAATCCCGTGGCAATCACAGTGATCGAAACTTCATCTTCCATGGTTTCGTCTACCACATAACCAAAGATGATGTTGGCATCTTCATGAGCTGCTGCAGTAATCAGTTCAATGGCGGCATTGACTTCGTGCAGAGTTAGCGAAGAACCACCGGTGACATTGACCAAAATACCCATGGCGCCGTCTACCGAAATGTCTTCCAGCAGTGGACTGGAAATGGCTTTTTCAGCAGCCTCAATAGCACGCCTTTCACCTTTACCAACCCCAATACCCATCAATGCCATTCCTTGATCGCTCATGACAGAAATAGCATCGGCAAAATCGACGTTGACTATGCCTTGTTGGGTAATAATATCGCTGATGCCTTTGACGGCATTAAGCAATACTTGATCAGCCATTTTAAAAGCATCTAACATGGAAGTGCTTTCATCGGCTAACTGCAAAAGACGATTGTTAGGAACCACAATCAAAGTATCAACAGCTTGCTTCAAAGCTTCCACGCCTTTTTCTGCAACTTTACGACGGCGATTGCCTTCGAATAAGAACGGCTTGGTTACGACGCCAACGGTCAAAGCGCCTAAGCGTTGTGCAACATCAGCAATAATAGGAGCAGCTCCAGTTCCAGTTCCACCACCCATACCGGCGGCGATGAAAACCATGTCAGCTCCCAGTAAAAGCTCTTCGATGCGGTCAATACTTTCTTTGGCCGCACTAGCGCCTACTTCAGGCTTGGCACCAGCTCCAAGTCCCTTGGTACAGCCTTGGCCAAGTTGCAATTTAATATCAGCAGCGTTGATATCTAATGCCTGGCAATCAGTATTGGCAACAATAAATTCAACGCCGGCAATGCCGTGTTTGATCATATTATTGACAGCATTACCGCCACCGCCACCAACACCAATTACTTTAATACGAGGTCCACGTTTTTGCATTTCATCAAACTCAATCATTTTACTCTCCCCCGGAAAATAGAGCCCAGTATTTTGAGCTCTGGTTATACATTGCTAAATTTAAATCATATCAGAAAGCCAAGATCCCATGCGCTTTCGAACTTTAGTATAAATATTTTCTTCTTTGCTTCTGAAATACTTTTGATCATAATTTTGTGCGCCATAAAGCACTAATCCGACACCTGTGGCATAAATAGGACTATTTACAATATCCGCCATGCCTTTAATTCCCTGAGGGACACCTCGTCTCACTGGCAAACCAATGACATGCTCAGCCATTTCAATCATACCGGGCAGCAAAGAAGATCCTCCTGTCAAAACCACACCCGACGCTAGCAGTTCTCTTAAGTGCGCGCGATCAATTTCTTGCGCGACTAATTCAAAAATTTCTTCCACTCTTGGTTCTAGAATATCACCAAGTATCTGCCGACGCAAAATTCTCTGTGGTCTATCTCCAATACTGGGCACCTCAATCACTTCGTCTTTGCCAATCATTTTACTGCTAGCGCACCCAAAATGTTTCTTGATCTCCTCAGCATTCTCCTGCGGTGTTCTAAGTCCAACTGCGATATCGTTGGTCAAATGTTGCCCACCAATTGCGATAACAGAAGTGTACTGAATAGACCCATTACAAAAAATAGCAATATCTGTGGTGCCGCCACCTATATCTACTAATGCAACACCAAGCTCTCTTTCATCTTCACTTAAAACGGCAAAAGCAGAAGCCAGTTGTTCCAATACGATATCATTAACACTTAAGGAACATCTTTGCGCACATTTTACGATATTTTGTGCCGAAGTAATAGCGCCGGTGACAATATGAATTTTGGTTTCTAAGCGCACACCGGACATGCCAATGGGTTCACGAATTCCGTCTTGATCATCAATAATAAATTCTTGGGGTAAAACGTGAATTACTTCACGGTCTGAGGGAATAGCGACTGCTTTGGCCGCATCAATCACGCGTTCAATATCAGCTTCGCTCACTTCTCCATTTTTCACGGCCACTATGCCATGACTATTGAAACCTTGAATGTGACTACCGGCAATTCCCGCGTAAACAGAGTGAATGGCGCACCCCGACATAAGCTCAGCTTCTTCAATGGCGCGTTTAATGGAATTAACGGTGGCTTCAATATTAACCACAACACCTTTTCTTAGGCCCTTAGAAGTGCTTGTGCCAATTCCGATAATATCCACGTCGCCATTTTTGACTTCACCGACGACGGCACAGATCTTAGTTGTCCCTATATCTAGGCCAACAATTATATTATCTTTTTTAGACTTGGACACAATCTGCAAACCTCAAAATAAAACTTATGACGATGTTTTTTTAAATCTAATGGCAACTTGATCGCTATTGGGGTAATCGTCAAGATAGGCATACTCTAAATCTTCTTTTTTTTCTTGAAGTATCGATAAAGTTTGTAATAGCTTTAACCATTTTCTTTGATAGTCATCTTTTCCTAATATAACTTCCAGGCCACTTTGAAAATGAACAGTGACTCTAAAAGCATTACTAATATGTAATTCAGATATTTTTCCACCAGGAGAATTGGCTGCAATGTGTTCATTGAGCGCAGCAATGGCATTTTTAATTTGATATTTTTCTATGGGTTTATTTTCTAGAAAACCTTGTCGCGCAATCCCGGTAATAATTGGTAATCCTAAAGTGTCATTTTTTTCTGACAGTTTAAATAAAACACCTTCGTTGTCAATTAAGTAAAGTTGCTGGAGCGAAATAAGTGCCACAGGTGTGTGTTCGCGAAAATCAACATGCAATTCGTGTGGGGGAAAACGTCTAATTGCGATTGTTTTAATCCAGGGATGTTGTTGAGCTTTTTCTGTTACCTCATCGATATCTATAGCGAAGAGTGACTTGCCAATATAGGGGGCCAAATAGGCTTGCATCTCTTTTGTGCTGACATGGGTGCTTTGTGAACTAAGTTCAATTGTTTCAATTGTGAAAAAAGAGCTGTCGGATAAAAGTCGATGTAAAAGTGGTAGTGATACACCGCTCGCCATTAAAATAAAACAAAGTGAGATAAGCCGTAGAGGTTTCGTCATAATTTTTCATTTTTATCATTTATGAATGAACCTACTAATTTTACCTCATATTCAAGTAAAATGTTGAATTTTTTATAAACTTCCTGTCTCACGATTTGTGACAAAGCAAAAACGTCCTGCGCTGTTGCATGTTTTAGATTGACGATAAAGTTGGCATGCGTGGTGGAAACTTCGGCATCGCCGACCTTGGTGCCTTTTAATCCCGTGGCCTCAATCAGACGCCCGGCAAATTGTGGAAGAGGATTTTTAAACATCGATCCGGCTGAACGCAATTTTGGTTGCGTCGCTTTTCTTTTTTTAGCCAGCTCCTCGGCATTTTTTAGAAATTCTGCGGCATGAAGATGGGAGGCATCATGGCAGCGAAGACGTGTTTTGGTGATCACTGTGTGTGCTGGAAATACTGTTTGACGATAAGAAAATTGCAGTTCATGCTTTTGAAAAACCTTCAAGCCATCAAGGGTTGCCGCATAAACTTCTTGTACCACTTCACCTATTTCTCCAAGCCTAGTTCCAGCATTCATTTTTATGGCACCGCCAACATGACCTGGTGTTCCGCAAAAACCAAGGGCGTTTTTCCAGCCAAGTTTCAATGCAGTGTTGGTCAGTTTAGGAAATGAGGCGCCGGCACCGACCAGAATTTCTTGACCACTGTCGTCGACTTTTATTTCGGCAAGCAAGCCACCTAGCATAAGCACGCAGCCTCTGAGGCCGGCATCGCTAATCAACAGATTGCTGCCGCCTCCCAAAACAAAAAGTGGTGTTTGAGTTTGGTAGGCTGCTTTTAAAACTTGTAAAACGTCAGCTTCATTGTGTGCAAAAACGACGACATCGGCGGGTCCACCAATTTTGAAAGTCGTATATGGCGCCAATGGTAGGCTTTCGTGATAAGTCAGACCTTCCAATTGTTTTAAAAATAGCGAGCAGGGTGAAGTCATGCGGTTGTTATATCCCGGTGCGAGGCTGAAATCATCTCGACCAGCTGGGGGGCGCTATGGGTAATGCTGCCAGCCCCTAGAGTGATAATCACATCGCCAGCTTTTGACAACTGAGCAATGGTTTTTGTAGCATTTTCGAGTGAGCCACCATACTGCACTTGAGAGAAGCCTTCTTGTTGGCAGGCAGCGGCCAATTTCTCTGAGGAAATTCCCTCGATCTTGCTTTCACCGGCACTATAAATGTCGCTTAAGATAGCGATATCGGCGGCACCAAAAGCATTTTTAAATTCATGAAAAAGATGGAAAGTTCGCGTGTAACGATGAGGCTGGAAAAGCACGGCAATGCGACGACCGGGAAAGGTAACCTTGGCAGCGCACAAGACTGCGTCGATTTCAACGGGATGATGCCCATAATCGTCAATCACGGTAATATCTTTTACCTGACCTACCAGGGTAAAACGTCGTTGCACGCCTTGGAAATCCGCAAGCGTTTGTGCCATGGCGGAAAAGGGAATTCCTAGTTCGTCTCCAACGGCGATGGCCGCGAGGGCATTTTGCACGTTGTGACGTCCTACTAAGTGCAGACAAATATTCCCTAATAAGTTGCCATGTTTAAAGACAGAGAAGTGGGTGTTTAATCCTACGTGTTTAATATCGACAGCAGTATAATCAGCGGGATTTTCAATGGCGTAAGTCACAAAACGACGATTGATACCAGGCAAGATGGCGCGAACATGCTCGGAGTCGGTGCCGGCCACACATAAACCAAAGAAGGGCAGCTTGTTGGCGAAGTTCGAAAATTCTTTTTTTAGTTGATTAATTCCGCCCTTCCAGTAATCCAAATGTTCTGGATCTATATTGGTTATGACGGCGATGCTGGGGGATAAAAGTAAAAAAGAACCATCGGATTCATCAGCTTCAGCAACTAAAAAAGGGCCTTGGCCGAGCATGGCATTGCTGCCTAATTGGTTTACTTTGCCGCCAATAATCACGGTCGGATCCAGCTGGGCATGTTGCAGCATGGTAGCCACTAAGCTGGTGGTGGTAGTTTTTCCGTGGGATCCTGAAATGGCGATGCCATATTGTAAACGCATGAGTTCTGCGAGCATTTGTGCTCTGGAAATAACCGGAATATTACGCAGGTGAGCTTCTAATACTTCGGGATTATTAGGCTTTATCGCCGAAGAAATAACCAAGACATCCGCATCTTGAACATGGTGACTATGGTGTCCTATTTGAATAATAGCGCCGCGGGTGCGTAAATTTCTAATATTATCATTTTCGTTTAAATCAGAACCATGAACCTCTAGACCTGAGCTGAGCATGATTTCGGCAATACCACTCATGCCAATCCCACCAATGCCCACAAAGTGGATAACGCGAGCGCGCCCATAAAAAATCGAATTAATGGTCATATATAAGCCTTATTGATAAAATTGAATAAGCCTTTTGTACATGTTCTGGCAAAAAACGAAAGGGGGGAGGTTCGTGAACGCTTTTAGGCCAAATCCTGATTAGGTCTAATAGTTAGTTAGAAGTATTTTGCTTCGCTGGAGGTTTTGATGCGAATATTATTTTTGAGTCTTGTTTTTTTAATCCCAGGCTACTTGATGGCGGCAAATCCAATTAATATCTCGCCTCAGGATGATATTGTATGCTCTGGTTTGTGGGAGGATCAACTCCTGTATGTACGCACGGAAAATGCTGATGGGCGAAAAAATTTAGTGATTTTTCTCAGCGATAATTGGAGTGTTAAGCCTCCATATGCATTCGAAGGCAAATTTCCTGTTACTCAATTTGAAACTATGCCGCAAGGCCACGGCGGTCCCAGTGAACGAAGATACCTTCGTGTCACTGCTAGAGGTAAAGGCCCAGGTGGAGCTAGCTATTTTGCACGGATGGTAATTGATCTTCTTGATTCAGCCTACACTGCGACGTTAATTGTGACGCCGCCAGGAACAAAAATTAGAGATCAGGAACGTGAAATTGAAGCTAATCTCCCTTGCCAAATTATTTCTGGGGGGAACCGTCCTGTTCCAGCGCATTAACGAGGCATTTAAATGAGCGGATTATTGCAATAAAAAATTATTAAGTGCCGATTTGGCGATTTGCTCAGCGGCATCGGTTTCGACTAGTTCTTTGGCGTTTTCCGTTTGGTGGTCGTAAATGGCGTGGGGAAAGGGAATTTAGAATTGCGGGTAGGCCATGGCCGTGATTTCCGCGCTCACACTTTTACGGCCTAGGGTTCATTAAATTCTCTTTGACATCTATACTGAATTTCGTATACACTAAAGGGTATAATCTTGGGGGTTCGAAATGCAGCGAGCAAGCAAGAAAAGGGCAAAGATCGCTTGGGAGGGTGATTCCCTGGATATTCTGCGAGAGTTTCCAGACGACGTACGAAAAGATTTGGGTTTTGCTCTTGATCTTCTTCAACAGGGGAGGCTGCCAGCAAACTCAAAACCAATGACGAGCATAGGATCTGGGGTTTTTGAACTTAAAGAAGCGGATGAAAGAGCTTGGTATCGCGTCATCTATCTCGCGAAAATAGAGGACACTGTCTATGTGCTCCATTCGTTCGAAAAGCAGAGCGCAAAGACAAGTAGGAACGACCTAGAAACCGCTGAAATTAGATTGAAAAGGGTCTTAGTGAGAATTCGGGAGGCAAAAAAATGAAAAAGAAAAATACTGCAAGTCACGTCACAACAGGGAGTGTTTTCAAAGATCTGGGTTTCGATGAAGCCGAGAGTGAAGCATTGGAGATAAAGGCCGCCCTCCTTAATTCAATCTTGGACGTTGTCGAAAAGAGGGGCTACAAGCAGCGGGATCTTGAAAAAGTACTAGACCAGCCACAGCCTCGCGTGAGCGAGCTCCTAAATGGAAAAATTTCTAAGATGAGCATCGAAAAGCTTTTAAATTACCTGCAGCACTTAGGAGGCCTGACTCAGATTCGGGTTACATTTCCAGCCACAACCGCTCCGAACAAACGAGTACGCGTAGTAGGCTAAAGGACAAATTGATGCTCGTCATTGCTCCACACGTTGCCTATGCTTTGGCGTCGCAGCAACCTGTTCTGGCAAAAAGAGAAAGGGGGACAGGAAATTGGGTTGGTCGCCTTTTATTGGCAATTATTTATCGCAGTAAAAAATTATTAAGTGCTGATTTGGCGATTTGCTCAGCGGCATCGGTTCTGCCCAGGGCTAATGCTGCTTGCCGCATGCGTTTCAGATTCGCAGGTATACGGATGAGTTCAGATATCTCTAGGGCGAGACGCTCTGGTGTCATTTCGGTTTGGGGTAATAAAATAGCGGCACCGGTTTCGACTAGTTCTTTGGCGTTTTCCGTTTGGTGGTCATAAATGGCGTGGGGAAAGGGAACTAGAATTGCGGGTAGGCCCATGGCCGTGATTTCCGCACAAGTTCCTGCTCCTGAGCGGCAAATAATTAAATCGGCTTGCGCATATGTTGCTGCCATGTCGTCGATAAAAGGCCGGACATCTGCATCAACATGCAAGTCTTTATATAGTTTTTGGACCCGTTCAAAATCACCTTTTCCCGTTTGGTGCACAACATGTAAAGTCAGATGGCGCTCTTTTAAAAAAGACAAGGCCTTGGGCGCGACATCGTTTAGAGCTTTGGCGCCAAGACTGCCGCCGACCACCAAGAGATGAAAAACTTTATTATCTTTTTTTTCTGTGGGTAAAGCTGCTGATAAAAATTCTTGTCTAAGAGGACCACCGACAACTATAAAATGTTTACTGGAAAAATAAGCGGCGGTTTTATGAAAAGCGCCAAAAATTTTGCGCACAAAAAATGCCAAAATGCGATTGGTGAAACCAGGAATGCTGTTTGGTTCTAAAATAGCAGTAGGAATTCTGAGCATCCAGGCCGCGAGCAAAGAGGGCCCAGAAGCATAACCGCCGACACCAAGCAGGGCGTCGGGTTTTTCTCGGCGCAAAATTTTAATTGAAGATAAAATAGCAAAGGGAATCTGCAAGAAAGCGCGGAGCTTTTTCGTGAAAGAGCGGCCTTTGATCCCGGAGACGTGGATAAATTCGATAGAATACCCAGCTTGGGGTACTGCGAATTTTTCCATTCCTAACTCGGTGCCGATAAAGAGCACTTCCGAGTTTTTGTCTATTTTTTGCAGAGCTTGGGCTAGGGCAATGGCAGGGTAAACATGGCCACCGGTGCCACCGCCGGCAATAATGAGTTTCATGTTGTGGTCTCCTTGAGATCGCAATCAGCCAAAGTCGTGGATTCCTGGCTTAAACGCACCAGGACGCCTGCCATAAAACAACTCATAATCAAACTGCTGCCGCCGTAACTGACAAATGGCAGAGTGATGCCTTTGGTGGGAACTAAGCCCATGACGACGAAGGCGTTAAAAATAGCTTGCAAGGTCATTAAGGTGGTGAGACCTGCGGCTAAATAAATTTGAAAAGGATCTTTTAAAGACAGTGCAATTTTAAATCCACAAATGACGATTAACAAAAAACAAATGATAATAACTGAGATTCCGACAAAGCCAAACTCTTCGCCTATAATCGCCAAAATAAAGTCGGTGTGCGCTGCTGGCAAAAAGTGCAATTTTCCCGGTCCCCGTCCCAAGCCTAAACCCCAAAATCCGCCGGATCCAAAGGCCATAAGGCTTTCCACGACTTGATAACCTTCATTCTGTCGATGCGACCAAGGATCTAAAAATGCAATCACGCGTTCTAATCGATAATGACTACTGGTAATCATTTGCAGTGCGACCGGAATGGCGATGAGAACGCCAAGTAACAAATAAGTTACCGGTGCTCCTCCAATAAAAAGCATCACAAAGGTGAGGGTGGCTACCATAAAAGTGGTTCCAAAATCTGGCTCCAGCATGAGCAGAACCATAGCGACGCCAGGGATAATAATATGCGGAACGATGCCCACCGAAAACAAAGTCATGTGGTTAGCTTTTTTTGCTAACGATTTTGCCAAATAAACGATTAAGGCAAACTTAAAAAGTTCACCTGGCTGCAGCCTGAATACCCCAAGCGAGATCCAACGCGCAGCGCCGCCAGCTGATTTGCCGATGCCAGGCACCAGTAACGAGGCCAGTAGCAGCAGCATGGCGATATAAATTGGATAGCCGTAGCGCTGATATAAATCAGGGTGAATATAAAGCGCGAAGACAAAGGCGCCGCAGCTCAAAAAAATAAAAACCAGTTGCCGTTTAACAAAGTAAAATGAATCGTGGTTGACGGCTCCAGATACGATAGCGGAACTTGAATAAACCATGACGAGGCCAAACATCACTAAAACAAAAACGCAAAAAAGCAAAACTTTATAAGGCAGCAGTTTCATTTCCTTTTTCCTTTATATGCTCCCGTATCGTCACTGTGAGGAACGTTAGTGACGTGGCAGTCCAGTCTCTTTTTGGCTCTGGATTGCTTCACCTTCGTTCGCAATGACGAAGCCTTCGCTTCTTCAAAGAGTTTTCGAAAACTATCACCGCGATGGGCAAAGCTTTCAAACTGATCCCAGCTGGCGCAGGCTGGAGATAGCAAGATTGTGTCTCCCTTTTGTGCATTTTTTTGTGCCAGCAAGACGGCGTTTTCTAAAGTCTTAGCATCGAAGCAAACAAAATCTTTAAAAGCTTCCATTAAATTAGGTGCATCTTGTCCAATGGCGTAAATCGCGTTGACGCGTCCCTGGCAGAAGTTAACCAAAGGCGCATAACTCGAATTTTTTCCAAGTCCGCCCACGACGAGATGCACACCTTCAGAGAAATTTTGCATGGCAATCAAGACGGATTCTACGTTGGTGGCCTTGGAGTCATTTACCCAACGGATGCCTTGAGCATAACCTAAAGATTCTAAGCGATGGGCAATTCCGGTATAGCTATCCAGGCCTTTCTGAATGATGGCTAGTGGAATATTTAAAGCGAGGGCCGCCGCAACCGCCGCTGCGGCATTTTGGTAATTGTGTTGGCCTAAAAATTGTTCCTGATTCAGCGTCAGAGTTGCTTGCAAAGTTGGGGTATTAATAAGCAGGGTGTTGCCTTTAATTGCTATGCCTTGGTCGCCTAGTTTGACATTGAAATCCAGCCGAGGATGGGCAGCATGATCCAAGAGAAATATTTTCGAATTGGGATCTTCGTGATTTAAAATCGCGCTACCAGTTGTATGCAGCAAGTCAAAAATTTTTGCTTTTGCCAGGTAGTAAGCTTCTACATTTGGGTAACGATCCAGATGGTCTGGAGTGAGATTGGTGATAACGCCAGCGTCTAGTCTCAGTAATTCCAGAAGCTCTAGCTGGTAGCTTGATAATTCTAAAACAGCGATTTTAGGCAAAACGCCTTTTACTAAAGTTTCACACAAAGGAATGCCTAGATTGCCGCCGACAAATGCGTTGGCGTCGAAGGCTTTGGCAATAAAACCTAATATCGTCGCCGTGGTGGATTTTCCATTGGTTCCGGTGATGCCGACAAAATGGCAACTGGTAAGAAAGGCCGCGCCTAGATCGAGTTCATTAATAACCGGAATACTGTGAGCCAATGCCTCTTGAATAGCCACGTGATTTTTGCTGATACCGGGAGACAATATAATCAGTTCAGCTTGCAAAGTAATGCTAGATTTAATACCCTGCTGTAGCGATACGCAAGCAGGAATCCCTCCTGAAGAGGCTATGCGTTTTTGGATAAGCTCGAGGTCGGCATCATCAACTAAAACAATGTTCGCGCCCAGTGTTTCTAGAAATTTGCATGCGGATATTCCTGAAATTCCAGCTCCAGCTACTACAACCGACTTTCCTTTGATTTGTTTCAGTTTTTCATAAAGGGACATCGCAGTTTTTTACCTTAATTTTAGGGAGACCAGAGCAAGCAATGCTAAAAAAGAGCAAAAAATCCAAAAACGCACAATGATGCGAGGCTCCGGCCAGCCCAATAATTCAAAATGATGATGGATAGGTGCCATTTTAAAAATGCGTTTGCCGGTGAGTTTAAAAGAAGCAACTTGCAAAATGACGCTTAGGGCTTCCAATAAAAAACCGCCAAGCAAGAGTGCCGAAAGAACTTCGTTTTTGGTTAAGATAGCCAACATAGCCAACGCACCGCCTAAAGACAATGAGCCGACATCGCCCATGATGACGAGGGCAGGGTAAACATTATACCAAAGAAAACCAACGCCAGCCCCTATAATTGCGGCACAAAAAACCGATAATTCTGACGCGCCGCTGACGCTTAAAATACGCAGATATTTGGCGATATTAAAATCAGCCAGCGTGGTTCCGGCGGCATAAGCTAAAATCAAAAAAACGAAAGCACTAATAATCACAGGTCCAATAGCCAGCCCGTCGAGGCCATCAGTGAGATTGACGGCGTTGGAAGTTCCTACCAATAAAAATAAAGCAAACGTCAAATAAACCAAGGCAGGTAATTCCGGGTGAAATTTTTCCACAGAGATGAAGGGCAAAGTGAACTCTGTCGAAAAAGGCATCGAACTAAAATCCATGGCGTAGATGAGCAAAACAACCAAGCCGATACAGGCCTGCCAAAACAATTTCCATCTTCCTGACAAGCCTTTGGAGTTGCGCTGTTTGATTTTTTTATAGTCGTCGTAAAAGCCAACGGCACCGTAACCCAAAGTAATCAAGAGTAAGAGCCAAATGCCGACGTGGGTTAAGTCTGCCCAAAGCAAAGTGGAAATCGTGATGGCAAATAAAATCAACATGCCACCCATGGTAGGGGTGCCTTGTTTTTTGTAGTGATCTTTTGGGCCGTCTTGGCGAATGACTTGCCCAAATTTAAATATTTGCAGGCGGCGGATAAACCAAGGATATAAAAAGAGCGTAAAGAGCAAAGCCGTTAAAGCTGCCATGACGATGCGAAATGATGGGTAGCGCAGCACGTTTAAAAAATTAATTTTAAAGTGCAGTGGATATAAAAAATTATACAGCATAGTAAGCGACTCTTTTTAAAGTTATAAACTTAAAAGTTTGGTTACGACCTTTTCCATTTCAGTGAAGCGGGAGCCCTTCACTAAAATAACATCATTGTTTTTTATTTGGGAGGCGGCAATCAAAGCTATTTCTGCGCTATTTTGCGCCCAAAAAAAACATTCTTTTGCAAGGCCGGCAGCAATTGCGCCTACTCCGTAAGCCTTGGCATTGGGTCCACACGCCAAGAGCAGGTCCACATTTTTTTGCACACAAGCGGCGCCTATGGTACGATGGATAGCGTAGGAATTTTCACCAAGTTCGGCCATTTCCCCCAAAATCGCGACGTGGCGGTGATTTTTCCATGTGGATAAAACCGACAAGCCTGCCTCTATGGATTCGGGGTTGGCATTGTAAGTGTCATCAATAAGCAGGGCACCATTAGCAAGTGTGTGCACTTCGAGTCGTCCATGGACCGCTTGCATGGCAGAAAGACCTTGGACTGCCGTTTTGAAATCCAGATTTAAAGCCATAGCGACGGCGACAGCGGCAGCGGCATTTTGTGCATTGTGAACCCCCAGCAATGAAAGCCATGCGGTTTCTTTTTTGTTTTGAAACACCAGGGTGATGTGCATGCCTAGCGACTTGGATTGTTGACCGTTGCTTTTACCCCAGGTAGGTTCTGTGGATTCAATGCGGACATCTGCCCAGGGCGCTTTTCCAAAAGTAATTTGTTTGCCTTTGACTTTGGCAGCAGCCTCGCGCAAACAACGTGGGTCATCGGCATTAACAATGGCAATATCTTTTGCGGTTAAAGCTTCATAAAGTTCTGCTTTGGCTTTGGCGACGCCGTCTGGACCACCCAGATTTCCAGCGTGAGCTGTGCCCATGTTGACGATAAGGCCAATGTTCGGTTTAACGATACCGGCCAGTGTGGCAATTTCACCGAAGTGATTCATGCCCATTTCCAAAATAGCAACCTGGTGCTTTTGCCTAACCGCAAATGCTGACAAGGGAACGCCAAAATGATTGTTTTGATTGCCTGAACTGGCAAAGACCGCTTCTTCTCCTAAAACTGCACTTAAGACATGGCGAATTAATTCTTTGGTGGTGGTTTTTCCACTCGATCCAGTTAAGGCAATGCGCTTTGCCGGCAAACTTTGCAGATAGCCTCGACTTAAATCGTGCAGCGCTTTTAAGGTGTCATCGACAAACATAAAAGCATGGGCAGTTGTAGACGTTGGCGGTTGGTAGTTATTGTCAACAATTGCTAAAGTGCAGCCTAGCCCAAAGGCTTCCTCAATGAATTGATGCCCATCTAAACGCTCACCTTTGAGTGCAACAAAAATTTCCCCAGGTTTAATTGTTCTAGAATTAATGGACACGCCCAAAAAATCAGCAGCGAGTTCTCCCTGACTACGAGAATGCCTATCTTTGAGTGCATTTTGGATAAAAGAAAGTAATAATTGTGTCATATAAACCAATTCTCCAGTACAGATTTTGCAATGTCGGCGTCATCAAATGGGTAAAATAAAGAGCCAATCTCTTGGGTTTTTTCATGGCCTTTACCAGCCAGGACCACGATGTCATTTATTTGTGCAGTGTTAATAGCCTGTTTAATGGCCTCTTGTCGATCACCTATCAATTGACAGGAGCTTTTTTTATCATCGCTGACGCCCTTCAAAATTTCCTTCATGATTTCTTCAGGATTTTCGCTTCTGGGATTGTCGCTAGTAATGAAGGTTTTGTCGGCGAGAGAAGTTGCTATGAAGCCCATTTGTGCACGTTTGCTGGTATCGCGATCGCCGCCACAACCAAAGACGACGATTAATCGCCCTTTGGTGAATTGTTTCATTGCACTTAAAACTTTTTTCAAAGCGTCGGGGGTGTGAGCAAAATCAACAAATACTGTGGGTTTTTGTGAGGCATTGTCGCTCACTATACGCTCAGTTCGTCCGGCTGGCATAGAGGCATTTTTGAGACCATGTGCAATTTTATCGACGCTAATGCCGCAGGCAAAACTAAGCCCAGCGGCACAAAGCATGTTGTCTAAATTGTAGATACCAAAAAGTTCGCTAGTGACTTGTGCCTTTTGGCCATTAATCTCGAGGACAAATGCCAGGCCTTGCATGGTTTGTTGAATGTCCAAAGCTTTAATGTCGGCGTGTTCTCCATATCCCCAAGTAAGTATAGGATGGTTTTGTTTTTTTAAGTCAAGAACCAAAACATCGTTTTCTGGAATAATCGCGAAGTTTTGTGCCGGCAAGAGCTCTTCGAATAAACGCTGTTTTGCTCGTCGGTATTGATGCAAATCGCCATGAAAATCGAGGTGGTCGACACTTAAGTTGGTAAAAGCCGCAGCTTTAAAAGTGATGCCATCGACGCGATGGGAACTTAAGGCATGGGAAGAAACTTCCATGGTGACATGCTGATAGTGCTCTTGGTAGAGATCGCGTAAGAGCGGACTTAGCACTTCAGCCTCGGGCGTGGTCATGCCAAAGTATTTTAAATTTTGCAAATCGCCGACACCCAGAGTTCCGAGCACTGCACTTTTTTTACCAGCACTTTGCATGATACTGGCCGTTAAAAAACTGACGGTAGTTTTACCGTTGGTGCCGGTGACGGCGCAAATATCCATGGAGCGAGACGGATAATCACACAAGAATTCATTTAATTGCGCGGCTGCGATGCGACTATTTTTGACCAGCACCATGGGAATAGAACTTGAGGGCACCCAATATTCTTTATCGTCGAGAATAACACAGGAGACATTTTGTGATTTTGCTTGCGCAATAAAGCCATGACCATCTTGCGAAGTATCGGTCACGCCCCGGCTTGCGACAAAAATTGCGGCAGGTTTGGCAGCTTTTGAATTGAGTGTCACGACTTCAATATTTTGCTTTAAAGAATCAGACGTGTCTGCTTTCTGATTTTTCACAAGTGTCGATATGTTTTTTAAAAGTTCTTGAAGCTGCATGCGGCTGGTTATATCTTTTTTGGCATTTCTTTGCTAGGTATTGCCTCTCTTAAATTTTGGAAAATTAAACCCTGCTTGATTAACACAGCTGTTACAATCTCACGCCAGGCTGGAGCAGCTACCACGCCTCCGTAAGCGATTCCCTGCGGTTCGTCAATGGCAACTAAGGCGGCAATATCGGGGTCGTCGGCCGGAGCAAATCCTACAAAAGAAGAAACGTTGAGATGTTTTCCATAGCGTCCTGTTTGTGGATCGATTTTTTCCGCCGTTCCGGTTTTTCCAGCAACCAGAATACCTGCAATAGCTGCTTGTTTACCAGTACCATTTTTGGTTTCATCGACCATCAAAGCTGTCATTTTTTGTGCGGCGCTGCTGGAAATGACCCTAATTTTTTCAACAGATGCTTCCGATAAAATATTTTGCCCATTGCTATCGTTAATGGCCAGCAAAAGTTTGGGAGCAATTCTGACGCCGCCGTTGGCAATAGTGGAAGTAGCCAAGGCCAGTTGTAAACTGTTGGCCATAATTCCATAGCCAAAGCTAACGTTGGCAAAGCGCGCATGACCCCATTTTTTATAATCGGGAACAGAGCCTTTGGTTTCTTCCATTAAATGAATTCCAGGCAGCTGGCCAAAACCAAAAAGGCGTATGACCTCGTGCAATTTTTGTTTACCGACACGCTGTGCAATTTTGTAAGTTCCAATATTGCTGGAGTAGTTAAAAATTTCTGCAGGTGTGAGCCATTCTTTTTTGCTAATATCTTTGACAGTCATGTACCCTAAATTCCAAACGCCATTTTCGCAAAAAATTTTCTCATCAAGGGAAATAACATTGGCATCAAAAGCTGCCGCAAAGGTGATAATCTTAAAAGTTGAGCCAGGTTCACCGGTGCGCGAAATAGCGTTATTGCGTTTGGCAGCCTCTGCATTTACTGGATAATTGGGATTCAATAAAGGGACATTGGCAAGAGCTAAAATCTCTCCCGTTTTTGGACGAATCACGATGGCCCACCCACCTTTGGCGCGGTGTTTTCGAACAGCTCGAAGCAACGCTTCTTCGGCAACGTGTTGAATGTCGCGGTCGATGGTGAGATACAAATCGTTGCCACGCAAATGCGAAGTCTCGGGACCGACAAAGGCCCTGAGCAAATTACCTCTAGCATCGATATAGGAAGGCGTCATGTAGGTCTTGGGTCGTAAAAATTCATCGAAGGCACGCTCGATGCCGCTCACTGCTTTTCCGTCGATAGAAATGAGACCTAGGGTTTGCCCGAGCAAAGCATGATTAGGATAAAAACGGCGTTCTTCCTTGGCAAAACCAATACCCTCTAGGTTTTGAGCCTTTATTTTAGCAGAAACGTTGGGATCAACGCGGCGTGCCAGCCAAGCAAAGGACCGGTCCGACGATAATTTCTCGAGTGTTTTATCTGAAATTTCCGGGGCTGCGTTATGAATTTGCCTGGAAACATATAAGGGATTATTTATTTTTTTTGGCTCGGCATAGATAGAGTCTACGGGAACACTGGTTGATAAAAGTTTACCTTCGCGATCAAAAATATTTCCCCGAGCAGCATTGTATGTTGCCGAGCGCAGGTATTGTTTTTCAGACAAATATTTTAAGGCGCTGCCTCTTGCTAATTGCAGCGTTCCCGATTTTACCCAAGCAATCAAAAAACCAAAGCAAATGAGACCGCATATAATAATAAGTCTTGTGTGCAGGGCTCTTTTATTGGTCATTTCAGTGGACGGGCGCATTTGTTTTGTCCAAAGACTTTTGATGTCGAATAATTTGATGCGCGCTGGGCATCATCAATTTAAGTTCTTGTACGGCAATGCGCCTGACACGTTCTGGACGTTTGAGAACAGCAATTTCTAATTCCAAAGCGCGTGCTTGTTCTTGTAATGCCAGGTGCTGGGTTTCCAATTTGGCCAGAGCATATCCGCTTTGCATTTGGCTGATGCGAATCCAGGTAAGAAATAAAAGCGATAGGACTAAAAATGAAAGTGTGGCAAACATCACCAGCATTCTCTGCGAGATTGGCTTGGTGATAAAGCTTGTCGAAAATAAAGAACCTAGTGGCAGTTTGCCGGGCTCACGATTTTTTAAAAAAGTATGATTGAAAAAATAATAAGTGCGTTTACTGTGCATCGGTCTCCTCCAAAATCAGATCCAGTTTTTCAATTGCTCTTAATTTGGCACTTCGGGATCTAGGATTTTCCTTGGTCTCTTCATCAGAAGCAATCAAGGGACGCTTTTGTAAAAGACTCCATAGGGCGGGTTGGTTTTCATTGGGCATGGAACCTTTTTTAAAAGCTTGCTTAATCAAACGATCTTCGAGGCTGTGAAATGAAATAAAAACAGCGTGTCCGCGCGGAGCTAAAATATCAGGCAACATTTTAAGCAAAGCAGTCAACTCGTCGAGTTCATGGTTAACCGCAATACGCAGGGCCTGAAAGGTGCGCGTCGCAGGGTGAATCTTTCCGCGCTTGCCACCGCACGCTCTGGCCACTACTTCTGCCAGTGCTAAAGTCGAGTTTGCTAAAGGCCAACTTTTTTTGATATAGCGCGCAATGCGTCGTGATTGTCTTTCTTCGCCGTATTGATAAATAATATTGGCCAGGTCGTCTTCTTTGCTGTCTCGTATAAGTTCGTAAACAGAAGGGTAAGCCTCGGTATCCATGCGCATGTCTAATGGTCCGTCGCGCATAAAAGAAAAGCCCCGGGCCGAGTCATCAAGTTGCGGCGAGGAAACGCCCAAATCACAAAGCAGGGCATCTATTTTTGCGATACCGGCTTTTTCTAAAACACCCTGTAATTGCGAAAAAGAAGCGCGCACTAACTCTACGTTGTCATATTTGCTGGCAATTCCACCTGCTGCGTCTTGTGCATGTGCTCTGTGGTCACGATCGAGACCAATCACTCGCCCGGTTGCGCCAATTTGTTCGGCCATTAAAGCCAAGTGTCCACCGCCTCCGGCGGTAACGTCGACAGCAATAGCTCCTGGAAAAAGTGCCAAATTATCTAAAACTTCTTTGGGCATGACGGGGATATGTTGAAATAATAATTCGGGAGGTTGCATATTTGATAAATCGATCTGATTGCTGTTTTCATGGAAATTCATTAAGTGATGCCTTCATTATTGGGTATTTTAGCAAAACGTCAAGAAATGGAACGCATTCTTTTTTAAAAAGAGGTAAAAGTGATGACCAATCTGATTCAGCAGACCTATAATAGGCTTAAAAAAATTCCAGGGGGCCATTTTTTATTTAGCCGATTTATTGGTTACGCAGCACCCTATAGCGGAACGATTTCTGCTGACATAGAAGAAATCAAAGAAGGCTATGCTAGAATTAGCATGAAAGATCGTCGGTATTTAAGGAATCATTTGAAATCAATTCATGCCATTGCCATGATGAATCTGGCGGAGTTAGCTACTGGTCTGGCCATTAATTATAGTTTGCCAAAAAATGCCCGGGGTATTTTGACCAATCTGGCAATCGAATATAAAAAAAAAGCCAGGGGAACTTTAACTGCTGAATGCTTTTGTGCTATTCCCAGCAATAATACCCGTACTGAATATGAAGTGACTGCGGAAATCAAAGATAAGCAAAAAGATGTAGTGGCCATTGCCAAAGCCCGGTGGCTGGTTGGACCTTCTTTTTAATAAATTTACAGTAATCACTCATTTTTGATGAATCGCACTTGCTATTTCAGTATTTTTTTTGCTAGATATAGGCTTTGTTTGAATGCACTGCAATCGGATTTAATATAGGAGCTGCGCATGGCAGGTAAATTTCTTGAGAAAAATTTGACGCCCGCACAGGAAAAAGAGCTATTAGAAATGCTCGACGGCAAGCGCTCTGAATTAGTGCTTAAATTACGTAAGCGCCGCAGCGGTGCTTCTGTAGAACAGCAACCAGGAGATGAAGCCGATCTGGCATCTGAAGACGCAGAAGTATCTTTAGAAACGAGACTAATGGATCGCGACGCCAAACTTCTTCGTGAAGTGGAGCGCGCCTTAGAAAAAGTTCAAGACGGACTGTATGGTTTGTGCGAGGGGACAGATGAGCCCATCGGCTATGCCCGACTGAAACTACGTCCCTGGACGCGCTACAGTGTCACCCATAAAGAAGAACTTGAGCGCGAAGAGAAACGCTTGGGCAGCGGTGAATAAACCAGCGCTAGTCAATATCTTCCAAGTAAGTATAACCTGACAATCCGTCTTCGTAGCGTCGCATAAGTTGAGCTGACTCTTCAAAAGTCATGCGATTGTTTCGCACTGCTGCTTCAGCAAAATTGCGAATACGTCGAACCAAGTCTAAGCGATCATATTCCACATAGCCCAAAACTTCGGCAACGGTATCGCCCTGGACGACGTGATCAAGTCGATAGCTACCATCGGGTCCTGCGGAAACATGCACAGCGTTGGTATCACCAAAAAGATTGTGCAAATCGCCCAAAATTTCTTGATAAGCACCAACCAAGAAGGCGCCGAGGTAGTAAGGTTTTCCGTTTGGTTTATGCAAACGAATGGTGCTTTTAACGTCTCTTAAGTCAATAAATTGGTCAAGTTTTCCGTCGGAGTCGCAGGTGAGATCTGCTAAAATAGCTTCTCTGGTTGGCTCTTCTTCCAAACGATGCAGCGGCGCAATCGGAAAAAGATGACCAACAGCCCATGAATCTGGCAGCGATTGGAAAATGGAAAAGTTGCAATAATAAGTATCACTTAAGTGCTTATCAAGTCCTTGCAGATCCTCAGGGATATAAGTTTCCGAGGTAATGGTGCTTTGAATACGTTGACAAGTTGCCCAATATAAATCGTCAACTCTAGCCTTAGTTTCCAAGTCAATAACGCCGTGACTGAAAAGAGTTACGCTTTCTTCTTTAGCGACTTGAGCGTCGTTGTAAGCTTCTTGAAAACTTTTTTTGCTGACCGATTGATAGGCTTCCCACATGGTATGCAAAATTCCATGATCGTCGTCATCGGGGGCAATAAATTCTTTGCTGATTGAACTGGTGAGTTCGCTTACCCCAAGCACATTGAATACCAGCATGGCGTGGTGCGCAACCAAAGCACGTCCTGATTCAGAAACAATCATGGGATGTGGTTCTGAATTAGTATCGCAAATATCTTGTGTGACCGAAATGATGTCGTTGGCATACTCTTGCGTCGAGTAGTTCATGGAAGAATGGAAATCGGTTTGGCTGCCATCATAATCGACAGCTAAGCCGCCACCTATATCCATGTAGCCCAAATTACTGCATCCCATGCGTCGCAAATTACAGTAAAGATGTGTGGCTTCTCTGGTCGCACTTTTGACGGCGCGAATTGAGGTAATTTGAGATCCAATATGGAAATGTAAAAGTTCTAGACAGTCGAGCATGTCTTCTTTTTTAAGCAAATCAACGGCGCGTACAATTTCTCGCGCTGATAAGCCGAATTTGCTGCGATCTCCGGAAGAGTCTTCCCATCGTCCCTTGCCTTTACTTGACAATTTTGCTCTGACGCCGATGTGTGGTTTTAGCTTCATGCGTTTAGAAATCGCAATAATCTGCGGTAGTTCGTCGAAACGATCAAGTACTAAAAAAGGCAAAAGTCCTAGACGTTGTGCGTCTAATGCCGTTTCAATATATTCGCCGTCTTTGTAGCCATTGCAAATTAAAAGTGAATCAGAATCTTCCAGCAAAGCCATGGCCACGAGCAGCTCCGGCTTAGAACCAGCTTCAAGTCCCAATTGATAAGCGCGTCCGTGCCTAACTAATTCTTCAACCACGTGACGTTGTTGATTTACCTTGATTGGCATGACGCTTTTGTATTGGCCTTTATAGCCATATTCTTTAATGCTGTTACGAAAGCTCTCGGCAATAATGCGCACGCGTGAGCTTAAAATGTCGTTAAAACGAATCAAAAGTGGAGCCTGTATGCCACGACGACAAAGATCGTCGACCAATTCTTTTAGATCGATACCAGGCAGATTTTTTTCGCCAGTAGGCTCGCAAGCCAGATTACCTTTGGCGTTAATCGAGAAATAAGGATTTCCCCATCTGGAAATAAGGTATAAATCAAAACTGTCCTGTATAGACCAATTATTTTTCATTGGTGGCTCCTGCCTGCTTGTTAATCTGATTTAAGGATAGAAAAGAGCATGAATAGCATATTTGCACGGCATATTCACTGGTTATATGTAATATTTTTTTCATGGGCATCTGCTTTAGCGGCCGACAATTTAGCGAAGGCTGTACCTTGGCAAATCTTGGCTGAAGATCCTCCCTTGTTTCCCCTCGATGAGTTGAAAATTGGCATGCAGGGAACTGGCTATTCGGTGTTTTCCAGTCAAAAAGGATTGGAACCTTTTCAATTTGAAGTTTTGGGTCTGATGCGTGGACAATTAGGGGCGGGGCAGGACCTAATTATTGTGCGTTTTACCGAGGCCAGGTTTCAAAAATCCGGTATCGTCGCTGGCATGAGCGGCAGTCCTGCTTACTTGAAGGGCAAACTTTTGGGCGCAGTTTCCTATGGCATTGGCAGCTTTTTGACAGAAGGGGCCATTGCTGGGATTACGCCGATTCAATATATGTTGTCTGCTATGGCAAGCCCCACCGACGTCAATAGGCTAAAGTCTATGGCCGGATTGCAAGTTGCCCAAAATCACATCGCTGCTAATTTAATAAAACCCATTGCTTTGCCTTTGGTTGCGACTGGTCTTTCTGCGCAAATAGCCGAGCAATTTAAGCCTCGCTTTGAAAGCCGGGGTTACGCATTTTTTATGCCTGGGGCAGGTGGCTTGAAGCTAAAGTCTGAACCTGCACAAAATTTGTTATATGCAGGCGGTCCCATAGCGGTTGTGCTGGTAGAAGGTCCCATGACCATGGCAGCAATAGGGACAGTGACCTGGGTTAAAAAAGATCTTTTTTCAGCATTTGGTCATCCCTTTTTAGAGACAGGTAATAGCAGCATGCCAGTTGCTAGTGCGGAAATTGTGACCACGGTTTTTTCTGAAAATGAAGCTTTCAAGTTGGGTCAGCCCCTGGAAATCATAGGAGCTTTGTCTGATGATCGAAATGTAGGAATTGCCGGGGTCATGCATCAAAAAGCACGGACCGTTGCTCTACAAATTAAGTTGGGGCAAAAAAGTTGGCATTACAAAATTGCCGATCATGCAAGAGATGTGCCCTTGTTTGCCGCTTTTGCGCTAGGAAATAGCTTGGCGATGCGCACGGACAAAGAGCTGGGCGGTAGCTATGTGATGCAAATCAAATTAGTCTTCGCTGATGGTCGAAAAATCACTTTGCAGCGAGAAATATCTGAATATGCCGTTCCCCTAGAGGGCGAGGTAGCGCGCGTTTTTTTAGAGGCGATTTCAGCTTTGAGTTTGCACAATTTTAAACAACTGGAACTGGATAATATCGAGGTGGATCTGCTTTATAAAAAGCAAGTCAGCACCGCGCTCTTAGTGGCGGTGGACATGGGCGGTGATTTTAACGCTGGCAAAAAAGCCAAGTTGAATTTTTCATTTCGGCCTTGGTCTGCACAAATTCAGAGTAAGTTCGTTGAGATAGGTATTCCTATGGGCTTGACGCAAGGGCAATACCAGTTCTCGGTTTTGGATCGTGCTTTGGCAGTTAACTTTGAAGAAGAAGCGGGCATCAGTGCCGTGCCACAAAATTATGAAACACTGTTTTTGCAGATACAAACTGAGCCCAAAGAAACCCAGGTTTGCATTTATTTGCAACAAGCTTTTGTGTCGAAGCGGATTAATGGTTTTCCCTTGGTTAACCTACCGCCTAGTCTTAAACAGTTGACCTCGAGAATCGCTGTTCCGCTAGGTGCGAACTTAGCTTTGAGTGCAGTGCGGCTTGCCTGTGTGGATATGGACTTTGTTATGCGTGGCAATGTAACTGGAACAATCACCGTAAAAAATGAGGCGAAACCATGAAGCGAATTTTTTCAAAAATTGTGTATGCATTGGCATTATCGGTTTGTTTTAGTGGTGAGATGTTGGCCAGCCAGCCGGAAAGTTTTACTTGGCAAGGCAATTCACTTTTCGCCATGGGAGAATTTGACGGCGTGACTTTAAGTGGCAAAGGCCTATTGCAGCTGGGTCCAAAAGCAAATGGTATCGGTGCTGCCTTGTCTGGCCCTGTTCTGGCTTTGGCTGTCGACGGCAAAGACATAATTTATGCTGCGACGGCAACTCCGGCAAAGATTTGGCAAATTCAAAAAGGCCAAGCACCCCGGGTAATCTTTGAAACAGATAAACCATTAATCACAGCGATTGTAGCTATGGATAATGGAGATATTGCGGTTGTGGTTGCGCCCGATAGCGGCGTTTACTTTGTCAAAGCAAACGGAAAAACTAAACCTGTATTTGTACCTGTGAGCGAAGTGCATTTGTTGTTAGGCGCCGCCGCCATGGGTGATAATTTA
This sequence comes from Myxococcales bacterium, assembly GCA_947445025.1. Classification (GTDB taxonomy): domain Bacteria; phylum Myxococcota; class UBA727; order UBA727; family JABDBI01; genus JAHFEG01. The sequence continues at coordinate 17,653 of CANFCB010000006.1, read as the reverse complement.
TATTTAGTCGGAGGCGGAGAGACGGGGAGACTGCTTCGTTTATCGCAAAAAAGTAAAAAAATAGAAATCTTAGCAAGCTTAGAAGAAAGCCATTTGCGTTCTGTCTATGTTGATTCAGCCAGCCAAGCCATTTATTTTGGAAGCGCCGCAAAAGGCACAATCTATCGTTTAGACAACAACCATGTTTTTGCAATTTATCAGGCCAGTGGCGAAGTAACTGCTATTATAAAAGACAAAAAAGGACGACTGTTCGCAGCTTTGGTCGATGATGATAGCAGCCTTTTTCGCGATTTGGATGTTGCTGCCAATTCTGAAAAAGTAGTGCCAGTCACGCCGGCAAATCCACCGCCAGATCTGCGGGAAATCAAATCGTCACAAGTTGTGCGCATTGAAAAAAACGGTGAAGTGAAAACATTATGGCAATCTACCCGTGACGGTGTCTTGGCCATGGCTCTGACCTTGAATGAACAATATTTATTATTGGGCACAAGTCCGCTCGGTGTTCTGCTACGTTTGAGTGTGGATGGTGGTGGCGATGTTGATATTCTTGCCGGTCAAAAATCGCATCCTGAGATATCGACTATCGTGCGCAACGCAAAGGATCAATGCTACTTAGGCATGTCAGCTTTGGGAGAAATATTTGCCTGGGATGAGTCGCTGGTCGCAGGGCAGGGAAACTACTTGTCGCCGGTTTTTGATATGGGTTATCTGGCACAATTTGGATCGGTCCTGGTCAATGGGCAGTCGCAATTGTCTGCTGGATTGGAAGTGTTGGTGCGCGTTGGTAACACCCTTATTCCCGACCAAACCTGGAGTCCGTTTGTCGCGCGCAATTCTAAAGGACATTTTTCCGGATTGCCTTTGGCCCGTTACAATCAGGTGCAGTTGCTTTTGCAAAAAACAAAAATAAGCATTGAGCAGGTCCGTATGACATATTTGCCGAGCAACCGGGCGCCGCAAATTATGTCGGTGCGCGTGTTGCCGGTTTCCAATAAGCTGGTTTTGCAAAAAGCAGAAAGCGAAGCACCTAAAGCTGTGAGTTTGGACCAAGCAGCCTTTGCCAGTGATGGTCGTGCGACAATTTACGCACCGTTTGTGCTGCAGCCGCCACAAGCTATTTTAAGCAAAGAAGCTGGTATGCGATCGTTATATGCTTACGCGGAAGATATCGACGCCGATGCTTTGCGTTACCAATTTTACCTGGAGCATTTAGCAGGCAAAGATACGGGCTCTCTGGTGCTACTCAAGCCTTGGTCTGAAGACCCTTCGGTTACTTTTGATTCTTACAAAATGGCAGACGGGCGATATCGTGTGCGCGTGAGCGTCGATGACTTGTTAAGCAATGGCCCGGCCCGTGTTTTAGAAGATGAACAATGGTCCGATGTTTTTGAGATTGCCAATAGCTCGCCAATTTTCACCAAAACCGAGGCCAAATGGTCAACAAAAGCAACCCGTGTTGCTTTTATGGTGCAGGCCAAATTGCCATTGGTTTTAGTGCAGTGTGCAGTTGACGGCGCTACTTGGATGCCGGTGGATCCAGTCGACGGCATAACCGATGAGCTCGTTGAAAGCTATGATTGGATCATAGCACAAAAGCCGCAATTTAATTCAGTGAGTTGTCGCGCCTTTGACGAAAACGGTAATAGCAGTCGCACCGATATTGCCGTGAAAAATTAGGTTATTTTTTATCTTTCTTTTTTTTATCTAACTCGGATAAAACTTCATTGAATAATTTTGCTGGTAAATTTTTTCCCAGCACATTCAGTAAATTTTCTGCGTTGCCTACACCAGTTGCTAATTGTGATCTGACGACAGACTTTGCGTCTTGCAGGTCTTTATTTAGCTGCACCGAGTTTGCTTCATGCCATTTGTTTGTATCAGTTAGCGTTTTTATGTTCTGCTGGGCTTCTTTCTGGGCAGCTTCTAGGCTGGCCTGTTGTCTGATGCTATCAGCAGTCAGTTGTGCTATCTTATCTCTACTTGCTTTAAGTGCTGGGTAACTATCAACTGCACCTGCTATCTTATTAAAAGTATCGTTGACTCTATTGTGTAAAGCTAGGTGTGATGGGCTAATCCATTTTTTAACATTATTCCAAACGCCATCAGAAACAGAAGACCTCGCGTTCTCTGCGGCTTCCTGTATCTTGCTGATATGCTTAGTGAGATCGGTATCCTGATCAGTGGATTTTAGTGCAGTTAAAATATCGTTTAAATGGTTGTCGATCTCTGCGGTGTCAGCACTTTTTAAAAGTGCTACTGTCTCTTTCGTGTTCGGCTTGGCGTTGGTATCAGTATGGATAAACATATCAGCGCTGTTCGCAGTAGGAGGCTTCCCTGCTGGTTTTAGAGATTTGTCGCCAGCGAAATCCGGGTGTTGGGCATTCACTTTTTTGTCAACTAAGTGTTCCATTGTTCCTGCTCCTGCTTTATGTGTATATTATATTGTAACTGGATTGTTCTAGCACTGTCAAGCATGTGGCTATTATTTTGATTAAGAGTTAGCGTTCACGTCTTCGCTAACGCTTTCTGAACCTCAGCCAGCAATTCTTGTGAGAGCTTTTTTTGCAGCCCAGCAATTAATGTTTCCATGGCTTCGGTTTTTGCTGTTTGCACATCAAGCGCATTTTGTTGTTTTAGAGTCGCTATGGCTTCCTCATGGGTTTTCAGTAACTGCTCCGTATTTTGATCTAGTCTATGCGTATTACCTGCATCTGACTCTTTTAGTACGTTTTCATTGTCACTTAATTCAGCTGCCAATTTTTCAACTTCTTTCGTGAGTCTTTCTCTTTCTGCGCTATTTTTGACGGATTTTACTGTCATAGCAGAATTTTTGATATCAAGTTCAACATTAAGAGCTGAAAGAGTATTATTGTCATCCTGGGCAGTTGTTAGATTTTTTCGAACGGTAGCTAGTGTTGCTTTTATGTCCTTTAATTCTTTTTGCAACTCTGTCAGCTGTACATCTATTTCTGTTTGCTCTGGTTGATCTATTCTTGAAGACTCAGGATTGGGATTTGCCAATTTTTGTTCTAGCAATTTCATACTTGCTTCTTGAACAACGAGCTTTTCTTTCAGTGCATCGTAATTTTTTTCTAGTTGAGAAGTAGTGAGAAGCGTTTGGTTGGCCTCTTCTAGTTGTCGCTTGAGATCATCATTTTTTGTTTGACTTGCTTCTAGCGCCTGGCGAGCCTCATTTAGTTGCGTGGAATCACCAGCTGCTTGACTATTATAATCGAGCTGGTTCCTGGTACGTTCTGCTGCCATGTCACTGTGCGCTTTTTGTTGTTCAGCCAGCTGTCGTTTGAGACCCGCATTTTCAGCTGCCAGCGCGGTAGCAACCTGAGCTTGCTTCATGTGTACCTCGTGAGTGCCAATTGCTTTAAATATCTCGCTATGTTCGTTGTTAACATTATCGGACAGGTCTCGGTGTGATTTGCTAAACCATTTTTTAATATTATTCCACACGCCATCAGAAACAGAAGACTTAGCCTTGTTGACAGCAGTTTTTATGTCATCGAGATTAGTTATGGGACGCTCGGCTTTGTTGATATCTGCTATAATGCTTCTAAAATGCATGATTATTTTATCATGGGGCGGCGAGCTATTTAAAGCAGATAGTGCTTCCTTCGTGTCTTTGTCAGTATCGATGTGCCGAGGAGCAGTGTCTGTATTGGGAAGGCCTTTAGGAGGAGGTTCTAACGGTCGTCCTGGTTCTTGGTCAAGTTCCGGTATACGATCTGTGTGCGGTTCAATTTTTATATCCATTTGATCTCCCTGCATAATATATGTTATATTAAAATGGAGGTGCTGATGCTGTCAAGCGTGTAGCTGTTATTTAAGTGTTTAAGAGGCTAAGCAGCTTGTTATTGGAAACAATTTCTGAAAGTTCGCTAAAGCCACCAATGGGTGTGTCGCCAAAGAAAATTTGCGGAACTGTGCGTTGGCCAGTTTGTTCAACCAGCCATGTTCTTTTAGAATCATCTGTGGTCACATCGGTTTCTGTAAAAGCAATGCCTTGTTTTTCCAGAAGCTTTTTTGCTGCAGTGCAATAGCCACAGTAGGTTGTCGTATAGATTACTACTTTTTTCATGTTGTCTCCGGAGACTATTTCTGCTTATGATGCACAGCTCATCTTCTTTGCAGAACTTTAGGGGTTATCCATGGCGATGTCCAATCATTACAAGAGCAATTTGCGAGATATTTATTTTAATCTTTTTGAGTTTTTGCAAATTGGCAAAACAGTTTTAGGGCATAAGCCGTATACGACGTTTGATGAGGCGACACTCAAAGAAACACTGAAAACATTTGAAACACTTTGTGTCGACAAAATCGCGGCGAGTTTTCAAGAAGGCGACGAGGTTGCTCTGCAGTTAGACAACGATGGCAATGTGCATCTCTCCGAAGGTATTAAAAATGCCATAGAAGAATTTTTTGCTGGTGATTGGCATCGACTCGACACGTCAGAAGAATTAGGCGGGATCAATGCGCCTCCTTCCGTTTATTGGGCAACATTTGAATTATTAGTAGGCGCCAATCCCCCGGTTGGTCTGTATCTTTTTAGCTCGTTTAGTTCTCGTGTTTTAGAACAATTGGGAACGGACTCGCAAAAAACGCGCTACATGAACAATATACTTGATCGCCATTGGGGAGCGACCATGGTGCTGACCGAACCAGATTCCGGCAGCGACGTTGGTTCCGGAAGGGCCAAAGCGCGTCATGTGAAAGATGATGAGTGGCACATCGAAGGTGTTAAGCGTTTTATCACCAATGGTGATTTTGATTCGACCGAAAATATTATTCACCTGGTTTTGGCGCGTCCAGAAGGCGCAGAAACCGGTACTAAAGGGCTTTCCTTGTTTTTGGTGCCGAAGTTTTGGGTTAATGAAGACGGGAAAATGGAAGCACGTAACGGTGTTTATTGTAGCAACCTAGAAAAAAAGATGGGCATCAAAGCCTCGGCTACTTGCGAATTAACATTCGGAGAAAAAATTCCAGCTAGAGCTTTGCTATTAGGAAATGTCCATGATGGCATTCGGCAAATGTTTAAAGTGATTGAGCGAGCACGCATGGCTGTTGGTGTCAAATCCATGGCGACGTTGTCGACGGCATATTTGAACGCTTTAGACTATTGTAAATCGCGCGTGCAAGGTCCGGACTTGTTGTTGGCCATGGATAAACATTCTCCGCGTGTGCCTATTATTCAGCATCCTGACGTAAAACGTATGTTGATGTTGCAAAAAAGCCATGTCGAAGGCATGCGTGCTTTATGTACATATTGTGCTTATATGCAAGATTTGTCGGTGATAGCTCACGCTAGTGGCGATGAAGCCAAGTCCAAAAAATTTAACACCCTAGCTGACATGCTTTTGCCGCTCATCAAAGGCTATAATTCGGAAAGAGCCTATGAATTGTTGGCGGTGTCTTTGCAATGCTACGGCGGGTCGGGTTATTTAAAAGATTACCCCATTGAACAGTATATACGTGATCAAAAAATTGACTCTTTGTACGAGGGAACCACTCACATTCAAGCATTGGATTTAATTTTTAGAAAGATTGCTAAAAATGGTGCGGCTACTCTGCAGATTATATTTGATGAAATTCGCGATGTTCTTGCTAAAAAATCGCAAGCAACTATGCTGGCCCACGAGTACGAAGCCTTAGCACAGGCGCTGGCTGAAGCAGAAAAAATGCTAGCCATTATGATGACCAAAATGGGTGAGTCGTTTTATCACGTCGGGCTTCAGGGAAATCGTATTTTACTAAGTATCGCCGAATTGGTGATTGGCTGGTTGCTGGTAAAACAGGGCGAAGTTGCCATTGTGCAGCGAGAAACAGCCAGCGCCAAAGACAAAGCTTTTTACGACGGAAAAATCGCGTCGGTGCGCTTTTTTTGTCAGCAAGCCTTGCCTAATTTAGCGCTTAACCGCGTTTTAGTAGAAAACAGTAATTTGGATCTGATGGAATTACCCATCGAAGCATTTTAGGTAGAGGGCATTCATTACGCCATAGGTCGGCCTTCTTTTTGGGCACGGACACATTCAAGTAACCATTCCCTCAAGCGTTTTTGATCGCCCGGGGCAAACTTTCTAAATGCGGCACCGATCATGTAGGATCCATTTTGGTCTTCGATCCAGACAATCTCAGCCGCCGCTTTCAGTAGCTCAAGCTCTTTTTTGACAGGTATATAAAGCAGAACATTCACCCTGTCGTTCACGCTTAGTTTTTCCAGGGTTTCAAAACTAACGCCGCCGAGGGCTAAATTGCGTGATGTCGCAGTAAATGATTGAGGACCTACGGTAATCTCGACGCGAATCTCAATGGGCGCACGCAAATGGCGAGTGGGTTTTGTGTTTTTTCCAGCTTTAGGCTCGCTTGGACTTGGGACATCTTGTGCTGATGACATGATTAAAACCTCATTAATAAATATTAGCTAGCAATAGGTAATATCAATAAATACCAAAGTGGCCAAGATCTAGCAAAAATATTAGATAAACACAATAGAATTGCTTGGTTCTCTGAATTGACAAGATCAGAGGTTGACCACTGCCGAATTGAAAGTTATGTACCATCCACTTAAAATAACCTGGCTTGATAATCTTCAAGCTTTTTGGCTTTATCCATTAGATGACTTGTAGTCCGCATGAGGGCTATGAGTGATAAAGTAAGAGGAAAATAATGGCTCGCTACCTTGGACCCCGTCTTAAAATTATTCGTCGTCTCGGCACCCCTTTGCCAGGTTTAATGCGCACAGATCCTGATCTGCGCAGACCGTATCCACCTGGACAGCATGGTCCTACCAAAAGAGCAAAACTATCAGATTATGCTTTGCGTCTTCGTGAAAAGCAAAAACTACGCTTTCACTACGGTGTGAGCGAAAAGCAATTGCGCCGTTATGTCGCAAAGGCATTTAGAGCTAAAGGAAATCCAGGACTAACCCTGCTTACTGCTTTGGAAAGCCGCCTAGACAGCGCCATTTTCCGTGCCGGTTATGCTCCAAGCATCAGTGCTGCACGCCAAATGGCAAGACACGGTCACGTGACTGTCAATGGACGTAAAGTGGACATTCCTTCATATTCATTGAAAGCTGGCGATGTCATTGCACCTCGCGAAGCTTCTAAAATGAAAGAAGCCATTGGACAAAATCGCCAAGATCCCAACAATCTAACGCTGCCATCATACTTGGCAATTCAAGAAGACAACCAAGTTAGAATGGTGACGGCTCCTACCCGAGAAGACATTCCCGTCATTGTTAACGAACAATTGATCGTTGAGTACTACTCAGGTAAGTAATAGGCTATTGTCAGAATAAAGAAAGGTGTGGCATAGTTGCCATGCCTTTTTTAATTGCGGCCACTTTTTAGGAGATTTTTATGACACTCGATGGAATCATGCATTCTGGGCCTGTGGCACTTCTTGTTTTAGCTATACTGCTTTTGTTTTCTGTGACTAGCTGGGCAATTATTATCTTAAAATTCTTGAATCTAAAAAGAGCCGCACAGTCTTCCAACGAATTTACCGATGTTTTTTGGAAACTAAGACGCTTCGACGAAGTCTTTGAAGCAACCCATCGCTATCCTAACAGCCCATTGGCCCAGATATTTATCAAAGGGTACCAAGAACTGATGCATCTTAAAAAAGACGAAAAGCCCAAAGACTCAGCCGAGCATTTAGGTGTTTCTAGCGTCGAGAGTGTTGAACATGCCTTGCGCAAAATTTCGATGGCGCAAATGACGCAAATGGAAAGCCTGGTGCCTTTCTTGGCCACCGTTGGAGCGACATCGCCTTTCATTGGATTATTTGGAACGGTTGTCGGTATCATGGCCTCGTTTCATGAAATCGGACAACAAGGATCCGCAAGCCTAGCCACTGTAGCTCCCGGTATTGCTGAGGCCTTGATTGCAACCGCAGCAGGTCTTTTAGCGGCTATTCCGGCGGTCATTGCTTACAACTATTTTTCTGTGCGTATTCGTTTTTTAGGGCAAGAGATGGATACGTTTTCCAGTGACTTTATAAACATTATCAAGCGTCACTACTCATAAGAAACGAAATTTTAGGTAGCGGGCATGGCTGCAGGATGCCCAGAAGCAATGTTTTTGCGTCGATTCCGCAATCTTGTTTGCCGCTGCTGGGTTTCGCGCTCTTTTTCCGTGTTCGCGTAAGGAATACGCGTTCCCATCACTAGATCAAACCAGGGTTTGGTGACACACCAATTGGCGTCCTGACTGGGCCCCATGTGATGATCATAATGCCAAGGTAAATGCTCACGAGCCCATTCTGGATTCAAATGTGCTTTTTTGTGCAAACGATAATAATTAAATACGCAGTACTGTACCGTCAAAGTAAAAAAAGGAGCCACTGGCAATAAAGGCAAATGCGCCAAGGCAGTTGCGCTCAAAGCAACCAACTCTTTTCCAGGACCGTGCCATCGCAAGAAGGGTTTTTTATAATCGACATCGACCATGCCATCACGATGCGCATTGCGATGATGCTCATGCCAATGAAAATTCCAAAAACTCTTTTTACTTTTTCCGCTGCCATGCAAGAGATATCTATGAAGCAACCATTCTACCGTATTTCCATAAATCAGCCCAAGCGGTATTCCAATCATAGGTATTCTCCATTATTCCAAGCGTTATAAACTGAACCGAGTTAGTATGTCTGCAATTCACCGATTTATTTTATATGTTCCCTTGATGTTGATTCTTTTTTATCAACGTTTTATTAGCCCACTAAAAAGACCCTCGTGTCGTTTTTATCCAACATGTTCACACTACGCTCGCGATGCAATTGTTGCACATAGGCTGTTTTACGGATGTTATTTAATTTTGAAGCGTATTTTGCGTTGTCACCCTTTTGTTCAAGGTGGATTTGATCCAGTTCCCGCTAAAAAATCACAGGCAATAAAAAAAACCTCTTCATGGTAGTGAAGAGGTTTTGTAAATGTTTACCAGGGCTGCAGCAGATTAAAGTTGGTCTTTAAATGCGCGAGCTGGGCGGAAACCAACGGTACGAGAAGCTTTGATTTTTATTTCTTCGCCGGTACGTGGGTTTCTACCTGTTCTGGCTTTGCGTGAACGAACAACGAAAGTACCAAATCCAGGATAGGAAAATTTTTCATCGGCTTTGATGCTTTTTTGCACAGCATTAAATACGGCGTCAATAATATCTGCACCGGTTTTTTTGGTAAGTCCATCTTGATTCTTGCAAACAAAATCTACTAGTTCTGTCTTTGTCATTGTCTATTCTCCTTTTAAAACCATTTATACATCGTTACTTGCGACAAGTCTTTTAGCTCGTAACAAAAACCTTATCTTCATCTGTTGTCCGATATGCTATCAATCGTCAACTGAAAATATACAAAAACCAGCAAATTGTGTAGTTTTTTTTAAAAAAAAGTGTGGTTGGTCGTTATTTTCTCTGGGTGTGATGTGAAAACAGGTGTCATTGTCTCGCATTTTGGTGTGAAAGTTTTGGTGGAAGATACGCATGGTGTGCGTATGCCTTTTCACGTTGCGCGTAAATCTGGTCATGTGGTCGGTGACTTTGTTGATTTAGATGAGCCACGTTTAAAGCGTTTACCGAGGAGAAATGAGCTTTCTCGAAAAGTGCATGTCAAAACACAAGTGATTGCTGCCAATTTAGATGCACTAGGAATTGTGACGAGTGTGATCCCTAAAACCCCAAGAAAGTTTATTGATTTAGTGGTGGTGGGTGCTCTTAGTCAAAATATAAGACCATTTATCGTCGTGAATAAATCTGATGAAGCAGAGACGACTCAGTACTACGAAGAGTTGTGTGCGGCATTTGGCGAAGATATTTCTATTTTTAAGGTGAGCGCCAAAAAAGGTAATCACATTGCCGAGCTTTTTGAATTCTTAAAAAAAGTGGGGAGAACTGCTTTTGTCGGCGTCTCCGGAGCTGGAAAAAGTTCTCTAGTGAATGCATTGTTGCCCGATGCGCATCTTTCAATCGGACTTATTGATGCTGCCAATCAACATGGCCAGCATATGACAACCGTTTCAACATTGCTAAAATTGCCCGGTGCCGGTGAATTGATTGATACACCAGGGATTAGAGATTTTGAACCTGTCGACGTCTTGCCTGCGCAATTGGCACATTATTTTTTGGGATTTGAAGAATTCTTGCAAGACCCCTGTAAGTTTCGTAATTGTTTGCATCTGAATGAACCTGAGTGCACAATTATTCAAGCTGTCAAAAGTGGGAAAATTAAAAAAGAGCGTTACCAAAATTATGTGCAAATGTTGCAGAATCTTTAAGAGAGCGGCGTTATCAAATTCAATTTAAGCAACACTCGGCTTATTGCTTCGTTTGCCCATCACAACCATAGGCGCTTCTTTTTTCAAAACAGCCTGTTCGTTTAGGACGATCTCTTGAACCCCTTTTTGGCTGGGAGTATCGTACATGACGTCGAGCATGGCATTTTCCAAAATGGTGCGTAGACCTCTGGCTCCCGTTTTACGTTTTAAGGCTTCTTTTGCAACTGTTTTTAAGGCTTCATCGGTAAAGCGCAAAGAAATGCCATCCATTTCCATGAGTCTTTTATATTGTTTTGCCAGTGCATTTTTGGGTTCCGTTAAAATCTGCACCAAAGTCTCTTCTGATAAATCTTCTAAGGTCGCAGTCACAGGAAGTCGGCCAATCAATTCAGGGATAAGGCCAAATTTGAGCAGGTCTTGAGGCTGTACTTCTTTGAAATAGTCGCTTGGGGATTTGTCGCTTTTTCCGCGTACTTTTGCCCCGAAACCCATGGTTTTTTGGCCTACGCGTTGCTCAATTACTTTTTCCAGTCCCGAGAACGCACCGCCGCATATGAAAAGAATTTGCGAGGTGTCTACCTGTAAAAATTCTTGCTGCGGATGTTTGCGCCCACCCTTAGGAGGAACGTTGCAATTGGTGCCTTCAATCAATTTGAGCAACGCCTGCTGTACGCCTTCGCCTGAAACGTCGCGTGTAATGCTGGCGTTTTCACCTTTTCGGGTAATCTTATCGATTTCGTCAATATAAATAATGCCGCGCTGCGCTTTGCTGATGTCTCCATCTGCTGCGTTTAGCAAATTGACAATCATGTTTTCAACGTCTTCACCGACGTAACCGGCTTCGGTCAAGCTGGTTGCATCTGCAATGGTGAAAGGTACTTTCAAGATGCGCGCCAAGGTTTGGGCAAGCAGGGTTTTTCCAGAACCGGTCGGACCAATGAGCAAGATGTTACTTTTTTGTAATTCGACGTCTGAAGTGTCAACTTCGCTAAAGATGCGCTTGTAGTGGTTGTGTACTGCCACCGAAAGGGTTTTTTTGGCGTGCTCTTGGCCTACGACGTATTTATCGAGGATGCTCTTGATTTCTGATGGTTTAAGTAGGCTGATTTCATCTGCTGAAGAAACATTGCTGATGCTTAAGTCTTCAGCAATAATATCCTTGCAAAGCGCAATGCACTCTTCGCAAATATAAACAGAAGGCCCTGCTACCAGTTTTCTTACTTCCTTTTGTGATTTACCACAAAAAGAACATAAAAGCGCGCTGTCGTCACGTCGACCCACCATGGTTTATCCCACCTTTACTGGTTCATGCCTGGTCACCATTCTGTCCACAAGACCATACTCGATAGCTTCTTCTGCGCTTAAGTAGAAATCGCGATCGGTATCTTTTTCAAGTTGCTTAAGAGGTTTGCCTGTGTGCTTGGCTAAAATCTCGTTGAGCAAGCCTTTAATTTTTATGATCTCACGTGCTTGGATTTCGATATCAGTGGCTTGCCCTTGTGCGCCGCCTAAAGGCTGGTGAATCATGACGCGGCTGTGCGGCAAAATAAGACGTTTGCCTTTGGTGCCTGCAGCTAAAAGTGTGGCTCCCATAGAAGCGCATTGCCCAACGCAAACTGTGGAAACGTCACTACGTACATACAGCATAGCGTCGTAAATGGCCAATCCGGCAGAGACCGAACCGCCCGGAGAATTGATGTACATGGTGATGTCTTTTTCCGCATCTTCGCTTTCTAAAAAGAGCAATTGGGCCACAATGGAATTGGCAACTTGGTCATCAATAGCGGTTCCCAAAAAAATGATACGATCTTTTAAAAGGCGTGACCAAATATCGTAGGCACGCTCACCTCTTGGGGTTTGCTCGATCACTGTTGGTGGGTAATAAGTCATATAAGCTCCTAAAAGATGAGAAATTATAACATTGTTTTATGCAAAAACCGGCCTTGTTGATCCATCTCATAAACGAGTGGTGATCCCGTCGGTATTTCGACGGAAACCACATCTAAATTACTTAAATGTTCCAGCTCTTTTATGAGTCCGCGCAGCGAATTTCCATGAGCTGCCACCAGGACTGTTTCTTTTTTAAGCAAGCAAGGCAATATGGTGCTTTGATAATAAGGTAAAACCCGGTCACAGGTGTCCTTTAAGCTTTCACCATTGGGGGGCCTGATATCATAGCTGCGCCTCCAGATATGCACTTGTTCTGTGCCGAATTTGCTACGCATTTCATCTTTGTTCAAGCCTTGCAAGTCACCGTAATTACGCTCATTTAAAGCAGGAGAGCAGGTCAGAGGGAGCGCATTTTGCCCAATGATATCTAAAACAATTTGGGCAGTCTCAATGGCTCTTTTCAAAGTGGAAGTAAAAACCTTGTCAATCTTGAAATCTTTCAACTTTTGACCTGCAAACTTGGCCTCTTTAATTCCCTGCTCACTTAAATCAATATCTACCCATCCGGTAAAGCGATTTTCCGCATTCCAGACCGACTGACCGTGTCTCAATAAAATAAGTTGGCTCATGGCGTCTCTTTCTATTAGCGTTGCATCGCCGCTTCAGTAAAATCATTGGCTGATAATTTGGCTTTTGAGTCGATATTGTCAACCGTGATAATGGTACTGCTTTTAGTTTGCAGGTTTTTCATTTCCAGATCAACGGGGACCAATTTGCCTTCGATGATTTTGAGTTTACGGATTTTCAAGGTTTTTAAAGGTTGATTACTCTTGTCAAAAAAATCGATTTTGCTCGCAATCACTTTTGCTTTTTCAATATAGATAAGGAGTTTTCCATAGGGAGATTCTGCCATTTTTGGTGTCACTTCGATGACGTAAACGGCTTGACCGCCGAGCTGTTGATCGGGGAGTTTTTTAATCGAGACTTCATCTTTTTTATCAGTCGGGTAAGGCAGCATGTCGGCGTAAATAAAATCAGATCCAAAAAAAGAACTGGTTGCGTTACCTGCCGCAATGCGACGGACTGTTTTGGCTGCTGGGATGTAGACATATTGATCGGGTAATTGGCCTTTTCTTTCTTTGACCAAGAAGGCGGTTCCTTTGAGCTCGGCAGGTTTGTCGAATTTGATTAAATATTGCAGTTGATTTTCTGCTTCGCTTAAGGCTTTGAAAAGTAGTACGCGTTCTTTTTTGTGGCCTTCGGGGCTGATGATGGTCATGTTTATCGTCGCGCTGCCTTGTGAAGTTCCGAACATCGATTTGGCAAAAGCTTTTTTTAAAATGGCATCGGTATCGTCAACCTCGGCAGCCGGCTTGATGACTTCTTTGGCGTTCGCTGCCGGTGCTAACAAACTGAAAATAAAAACAATTGGCAGAAACAAAAAGTTGCGCATCGAACACCTCTTTATAATTATCCAAGGAGAACTGCATAGCACATCCTTATCACCGGGGCCAGGTTTGTTAAAATTCCAAGGTGATTACAAAAAAATCTTGACGGTGCCCTACTGGGAGTGATATCCATTGGTTAAAGCGAATTTAAACCAGGCTTAGGTTTGCGTCTTTTGTTGCCCGATCCCCTCTTTTAAGCGATGTCGTGCATAGAGTTTGCTATTCATTCTTTTTCTAAAACAACATGGAGAACAACTAATTATGTCCCAAGGACATCTTGATCGGTTTTCAAACGCTCTTGACAGCAAGCGTGTTCGGACCAATGGTTCATCAGGATCTGCGTCTCCAAATAAAGTTAGCCAAACAAAAAACACCACTTACGAGAAATATAAAGCTTCTTTACATGCTTTCTTCGATGGAAAAGCGCCGTTGCCAGAGCATATTCGCTCTCTTGCTCCCGGCGCAGACACAGAAAGCGTGCCCGTAAGTAATTCCGAATCCAGAATTACTCAAAAAAAACCTGCAGAACGTTCCTTGAGGCGGTTATCGACAGCGAGCGCTCCGACTTATGATGTTTTTATTGAAGCCATCAAAAGATCGACAACGCCAGATGAAATCACCCGTACCATCAACGCACTTTTTGAAGCAGAACATCAGCTCCCCGCCGACGAGGATATTTTGTCCAAAGGACTTTCGCATCGCGACGAAGAAGTGGTACTGCATATTCTGCAAACGCTTGAGCAGTTATTGACTTCGCAACCGGTTAAAAGTCCTCGACTGTTAAAAACGCGCATTGAAAACGCAGCGCTGTTAACATCATCAGCGCAAGTCAAGGCGCTTTGTAAATTGCTTCGAGAATTGGTTGTTCATTAACACCTGGTAAAATCAAACTGTGGCCTTGTCGGTTTGCCGTAATTGCTTAGCGCACCGGTGGGTCCGGTGGCGTTGTCTCTTATGAAAATCCAATTTTGCCAGGCAGAAAGTCGTGAAAAGATTTTGGTCTCCAAGGTTTCTGGCCCAATAAAACGCAAATTGGCTTCCATCCCGGTTAAGGCATCGGGCGATAAGCACGTTCGCTCTTCTAAAAACAAGCGCACTTCATCTTCATAATCAATTTCATCTAAGACATAAGTGACCAGCCCTAACGTTTGGCAGGTTTTAGCGTCGATAGGGCCTTCAGAAAAGCGTTGTTGAACTTTTTCCAGAACAGCAGGCGCACCATAGTAGCGCGCTTCAAGTCGCGATAAGCCATTGCCCATGGGCAGCGTTTCATGGTTGATATTGGAAAGATAAATAAAAGACTCATCGCTGCTTAGCATGTAACTGCGATCCGCAGCAAAGACGAGTTCTGCTAAAGATCCTGCGAATGCCGATTTGGGTTCGACTAAGGCCACAATTGATCGGCTGGTGACGTCTATACGTTTTAAGACACGTTTCATGTGTAGTAAAACTTCTTTAGCAAACCAAAAAGGTTTTTGTGTTTTACTAAGTTGCAGCAGTGATTTTTCTGATTCCATAATATAGGTCGGGTTTCCTTTGCTTTTAAAAACAATCAGACCAATCTCGGGGAAGTTAAAACGCAATTTTAAAATTGCTTCATCTAGTTCACGAAAAGCTTTTAGTGCCCAAAGTTCGCTGCCCATTTCCAAGATTGCGTCTACTGATTCTGGTTCTGGTGCCCGAGGAGCTTCGATGGTAATTTGGGCTAATCGTTTGACTGCATCAATCTCTAAATGCACATAGTCATACTTAAATATGTTATATTTGCTGTGACAGGTAATGGGTGCAAGTTTTATACCTTGGTGGCTAGATTTTTCTGCTTGCCGAGCAATGGTTTGCACACGTTTTTCGACAGTCTCTTGAAAGTTGCTCTTAGAAACAACTGCATCAACGAGATTCCAGGAAACGGCGCGATCGCCTTTAATGCCTTCGGATAAGGTGCAAAAAACATCGGCTAAATCTTTGCGAACTTTACGTTTGTCGACAAGGCGGGTTAAACCGCCTGTTCCTGGTAACACACCGAGCAAGGGAACTTCTGGCAAAGAAACCGCAGAATTGCCGTCGTCAACCAAAATGATTTCATCACAAGCCAAAGCTAATTCATAGCCACCGCCGGCCGTGGTGCCGCTGGCTGCACATAAGAAGTGAATGTCAGAGTTTAAGGAAGCGTCTTCCATGTACAGTCTGGTTTCATTGGTGAATTTACAAAAGTTTACTTTAAACTCGTGACTGCTTTGGCCCAACATGAATATATTAGCACCGGCACTAAAAGCACGCTCATTCCCGCTGGAAATTACTACGACTTTTACTTCAGGATGCTCAAAGCGGATGCGAAAAACAGCGTCGGCAAGCTCAATGTCAACCGAGAGATCGTAGCTGTTCAGTTTTAATTTGTAATCCGAAAAAAGCCCTTTGTCTTCTTTAACATCGAGGACCAGGCGAGCGATTTGATTTTTTACGCTCAGGCGCCAGTGGTGATAAGAATCTGGATGTGTTTGAAATTGGATGAACATGACCTCTCCGTCTCCAATAAATTTGCTTGAAGATAACTGTTTTCGTCGACAAGGAAAAGTAAAAAACCAAGTAGAATAAAAAAATATTGCTAGATTGTCACCTGCTCAATATGTAATACGACATTGTGATTTTTTAATAGGCAGCAAAAGGGCATGACACGATTTTTACAAGTCAAAATATGACTTCAAGAATTGCTAAAAAAAGCCTGCAAATTTCCCAAAAAGAGCGGGTCTTGTGTTTGAATTCCTTTTATGTCATAAGAGGGCAATGTTATCTCATACTGAAAATACTAAAAAATCTAAGTTATCCGACCTTAAGCCCTCCAAAGCAAAAATATTAAATGGACTTGAGACTGCTCGTCTAAGCGCAGCGGTATCGCTTGACAAAAAAGCCGAAAACGTCCTTATATTAGACGTTTCCGAGCTAACCAGCTTTACTGATTATTTTGTCAT
The DNA here is from genome assembly GCA_947445025.1 of Myxococcales bacterium. Classification (GTDB taxonomy): domain Bacteria; phylum Myxococcota; class UBA727; order UBA727; family JABDBI01; genus JAHFEG01. The sequence goes on along the minus strand of CANFCB010000006.1, from coordinate 1,072 downwards.
TTGTTCCGCTCCCAGTGAAAGACAAGTGCAAGCCATTGCCAAGCAAGTCTTGACAGAGCTGAAAGGTCACGGCCGTGCTCCCATAGGCATCGAAGGCTTCGAAGAAGGAAGCTGGGCCTTGGTTGATTGTGGTGACGTGGTATTTCACTGTTTTGTGGACACCAAGCGTCGTTACTACGACTTGGAAGGTTTTTGGACCGACGCCAAGAGTTTGCCTTTAGAGGAAGATGCTTCTGAATCGGCACCGTTGCTACATTAAACCTCGTTATATTTATGAAGCTTTCAGTGGTGATGGTCGGAGATGATGCAAAGGATCCTTTTCGGGTCTTGGGCGATGCTTATTTGCAGAAAACCAGCCGACTATTAACTCCGCAACTCAAGACCATTCATGAAGGCAAGCGAAAATCCAAAGCCAGCAGTCTTAAAGCCGAGGAAGACGAAGCGCTTTTATTACTGAAAGCTTCAGTTGGATCCTGGCGCATTGCTTTAGATGGCACCGGCAAAGCCCAAAGTTCGGTTCAATTTGCCCATGCTCTTGAACGCCTTTTACACCAGGGCAAACCCATTGCTTTTTTGATCGGCGGTGCCAGCGGTTTATCGACGTCTGTGCTCACTCAAAGCAATGAGATTTGGTCGCTTTCGCAAATGACATTTCCGCACAGATTGGCCTACTGTATTTTAGCTGAGCAGATTTATCGTGCCGGCGAAATTTTAAGAAACGGGCCGTATCATAAATAACCTAAGGGCATTTGTAAATGTTCACGCCGCTTTGTATCTGGATTTAATCCCCCTTAGAAAAAGGGGGTAGGGGGATTTTCTTCGACGCTGCTGTGTCCAGCCCCAGTGCACAGAATTTGGGTGCATTCCTGCGCAGGCCAGGTTTCCAGGCGGGATTCTGTGCATCTGCAAACGGCACCTCGCTAAAATGCTGTAGCTCATCTTTAATCGCCGTATTCAATTGTCTTCCAGTCAGGTTGATAGGATAACTGAAAACAATCATTTCGATTAAATCATAATCCAGTAACGGTCGGTTGTCTTTACCGTTTAATAACGGAAATTCTTCAAGCCATCT
>CANFCB010000005.1 GCA_947445025.1 Myxococcales bacterium | reverse complement strand
TGTCCGCCCTTCAGCTCTCGCAAATTTTTAAAATTCAAATGGCAAAGACGAAATACCGGTTCAGGATTTCCTCGACCAAAAGGTGCTGCAAAGGCTAACTCATTTATCAAATTTTCGCTGACATCATCAACAGTAATATCTCCGTCGTAAACGATGTTTTGAATCAAATCTTCGGGCTTTAATACCTGCGCCGCATATTGATTGAGCGAATATCTCAATTGATTTAATTGCGAGAATATCAGATGCACGCCCACGGCATGGGCATGACCACCAAAACCCTGCAAGCACGATTGCACCTGACATAAACTTTGATGCAAATGAAAAGCAGGAATACTGCGTCCTGAACCTTTACCATTTTCACCAATCACCACGGTGGGTTTGCCAAATTTCTCAACCAGGCGAGAGGCGACAATGCCGACGACACCGGGGTGCCAATGTTCACGGCCAACCACCAGCACCAAAGCATCTTGATGCATTTTTGAGGCACTTATTTCCAAAACAGCTTCTTCTAAAATTTCTTTTTCTAGATCTCGCCGTGATTGATTTTGGGTATTTAGCATTTGCGCCATCACCATAGCTGCACTTAATTCTTTGCTGCGCAATAATTTGACAGCCTGCATGGCATCTTCGAGTCGACCTGCGGCATTAATGCGCGGTCCCAAATGAAAACCTAAAGTAGAAGCAGTCACCTTACCTTCTCTAACTTCAGCTACGTCAAGAAGTGCTTTAAATCCAATTCTTTTTTCTTGGCGGATTAAAGCCAAACCGTAGTGCACAAAAATACGATTTTCTAAAATCAAAGGCACCACGTCTGCCACAGTTCCCAGTGCCACTAAATCTAACAAATCCCTTAAATTAGGTTCGGGCTTGTCGTCAAAAAAGCTTATTTCACGCAAACGTTTGCGCAGCGCCATACATAGATTAAAAACCACAGCCACGGCACACATGTGAGTTGCCGCTCTCTTACAATCAGGTCTATGGGGATTAATAACCGCAACCGCTTTAGGTAAATCAACTAAAACAGTATGGTGGTCGACGACAATCACATCAATCCCACGCGTCACTGCTGCTTCCACTTCTTTATGAGCGGTAATACCACAATCTACAGTGACCACCAGCGTGGCACCGGCTGCTTGCAAACGGTCTAGACCGGCTATATTTAAACCATAGCCTTCACGAAGACGATCAGGGATAGTGGCCACTACTAGCGCGCCGCAGCTCTCTAAAAATTCCCACAATAAAACCGTTGAGGTCACACCATCGACGTCATAATCACCGAAAACACCAATCACTTCATTGGCTAAAATTGCTTTTACAATTCTGTTACAAGCAATGTCCATGCCAGCAAACCCAAATGGATCGCCAAGACCGCTTAAATCTGGTTTCAGATATCGCTCAGCCGCAGCAACGCTGTCAATTCCTCGAGCAACTAAAACCCGCGCTAAAACACTGTTAAGACCCATGCCAAAAATTAGCTGATTTACTTTAACGTCGTCGACAACACGTAAACTCCAGCGCTGTGATAAACCTATCTGCGTCATAGTGAACCTTTTTATGAAGACCAAATTAGTGCAGGCTTAAAGTCGAGATAATCACAAGCGATTAGAAAATAACGAACCCCCCCAGGACCCAAGCCTTGTACTGCCGTACGATGAGATCGGGCACTATGCAAGTGCCCATAAACGCAGATGGAAACACCGAACTCTTCTAGCAATTCAGAAAATCCGGTTGGTTGTTGCCTGGCAGTAAAAGGAGGATAGTGGATCGCCGCAATAATAGGCCGACCTTCAGCAATTTTTTTCGCCGATTCAAGCGACATTCTTAAACGCATTAATTCGCGTTCATATATTTTTAGATCGGCAGGTGTATAATCGAGCGCACCGGGAGCTGCCCAACAGCGACTCCCTGCTACCACCACAGGACCCAGATCCACACTGTCGTGCTGCAGAGCAATGCATCCCTTGGGCAGAGCTGCACGCACTTTGCCAATACTGCTCCACCAATAATCATGATTGCCCCGTCCTAAAATTTTAAGACCGGGCCGGTCGCCGATCCAGGCCAAATCAGCTTTGGCTTCATCAAGACGCATGGCCCAAGATAAATCACCAGGACAAAGCACGATATCATCAGGTAGAACCGAAGTGTCCCAGGCTTCTTGCATTTTTTTTGCATGCCCAAGCCAGTTTTCTCCAAAAACATCCATTGGTTTATTGGTAGAAAATGATAAATGCAGATCGCTGATACCCCAGATACGCATAATTTTCCCCGATTATTAAAAAAGCTTTTATCCATTATGTATTCAATGCCGTGATATAACAACATGAACCTCAAAGAACCAACATCTTTATCGCCCTTTGCTAAAATCCCAAGCGTGCTCCCTTGGCCAGAACTTTTTGGAAATACCAAGCCCTTGGAACTGGAATTAGGAATGGGACGCGCCTATTATTTATTTGAACGCGCTCGTGCAACACCGGATCACAACATCGTGGGCATTGAATACAAAGAAACTTTTGTCAAACAAGCTCTGCTTAAAAAAGAACGCGAACAGCTTAGAAATTTGCACGCCATTTTTGGTCATGCTTGGGCCCTGGTGCCGGCTCTTTTTGCCGAAGAAAGTTTATGCAACATCACCTTCAATTTTCCAGACCCTTGGTGGAAAAAACGCCATCGTAAACGCCGCATTATTAACTCAGAGTTTCTCGATGTTTTGCTTTCCAAACTAAAAACAGGTGGAACACTTTTTTTGCAAACAGATGTGAGCGCTCTTTTTGAAGTTTATTTGGAACTTTTTAAAGCCCATCCGGCACTCGATACCACGACGCACCCACAAGGATTGCTTTTGGATAATTCTATGCAAGCACAATCGCATCGTGAAAAAAAATGTCTTGAATATGGCATCCCCATTTATCGCGCGCTGGTGATAAAAAAATAGTAAACGCTCACGTCCTCGGAGTTGTTATGAACGATAATGTTTCTCAAAATCAATAGCGCCTAAAAAGTAGATTTTTTAAGAAAATTTTTATCAATTGTCTTGCCAATTGGAATTTCAAGAACTAGGAGTTTTCTCGAGTAGGTTTGGCTTTTGAGGAAATCAGGGAATGGCGCAGATTTTTCCGAAGTGGAGTAATAAGATTACCAAAATGGTGCTTTTGACATCGTTATTGGCATTATGCTTTATTACTTTTGTTTTTTGGTTCTGGTTTTCTCCTTGGAATTTGGAAGTGGGTTATCAACCCGTGCAGCCAGTTCCATACAGTCATAAAATTCATGCAGGCATGCTGGGTATGGATTGTCGCTATTGTCATACTGGCGTCGACAAATCTGCCGTTGCCGGTGTTCCACCAACACAAGTGTGCATGAACTGTCACTCAACAATAAAAACTGATTCTTTAACAATGCTCGGCGTCATAGAGAGCTGGAAAAGCAATCAGCCTATTGCGTGGGTGCGTGTTAATAAAATTCCAGATTATGCTTACTTTGATCATAGCGCACATATCAGCGTAGGTGTTGGCTGTGTGAGTTGCCACGGACACATTGAAGAAATGGCCGAAGTCCGTTTAGAAAAACCGCTAAGCATGGGTTGGTGTCTGGATTGTCATCGTGATCCGGCGCCGCACTTAAGACCGCTCGACAAAATTACCGATATGAATTTTAAAACCGATCTCGCTTGGGAAAAAGTTGCTAAAGCAAAAGCTGCAACTTTGCACCCACCTGTCGAGAGTTGTTCAGGGTGTCATCGATGAGCAAGCAAACACATGCGCATGAACATGAACATGATCATGAAAATGAAATTTTGGACCAAATAGGCATCGCATTAAAAGATCCAGAACAAATTAAATATTGGCGTTCCATCGAGCACCGTCAACGCACGCAGGATTATGTAGACTTTATAAAAGACGAATTTAAAGCTGGCGACGGCGAAATATCAGGTGTGCAGCGCCGTGATATGTTGAAATTGATGGGCGCTTCTTTTGCTTTAGCCGGTGTTGGGGTTGCATGTCGCAGACCTGTAGACAATATTATGCCTTATTCCAAGGCGCCTGAAGGAATTATCCCTGGCATTCCTAATTATTTTGCCACAGCTAGACCGTCGGTGATGGGCGCTGTTGGTTTAGTGGTTGAGAGTCACGAAGGTCGTCCTACCAAAATTGAAGGCAATGCCGAACATCCTTCTAGCAATGGCGCTGCAGGTATTCATGATCAAGCGGCCGTTATAGAAATGTATGATCCGGATCGATCACGCATCCCCATGTTGAAATCTGATTCTGTTCGCTTGCCTTCGTCGTGGTCAGAGTGGGATAGTTTTGCGCAAAGTCATTTTGCTGCATACGTTGCTAATCTTGGTCAGGGTTTAGCTTTTTTATTAAATGGCGAACCTTCTCCAACCATGCAGAGATCAAAAAAAGAAATTTTGAAGAAATACCCCAAAGCGGTTTTCTTTGATTATAATCCGATGGCACTAGCTAATACCGAGGCTGGCACCCACATGGTTTTTGGTAAAGCTACGCGGGTTTTGCCTGTGTTTAGCAATGCCAAAGTGATTCTAACTTTGCAGGCCGATCCTTTCATGCTCGGAGCTGGCAGCCTGTCTAATGCTCGTGGTTTTAGCCAAAATCGCAAAATCTACACCGCCAAAGATGCTCACTTGATGAATCGCCTTTATGCGGTTGAGGCAGCTTTTTCCGTGACTGGAACTAATGCCGATCATCGCCTGAGAGTCGCAGCGACTGATACAGAAGATTTTCTAAAAGCGCTTACCCAAGAAATGCTCGGTTTAGAGACCATTGCTTGGACTGCAGACGTGAAGACGCGTTTGAGCTTAATTGCCAAAGCAGGTCAATCTTTCGATAATAAATTTATCAAAGCCTTGGCTAAAGATTTGGCTAAAAATAAAGGCCAAGCTTTAATTGTCGCCGGTGAAGGTCAGCCCGCCGCTGTTCATGGCCTGGTGCATGTGCTGAACGTGGCACTCGGGGGCACTGGGAAAACTTTTCGGGTTTTGCAAACATCAGACTCAGACGCGACTTCAGGTTTTTGTGACACTGCAGAACTAGCTGAATTGGTTAAGCAGCTCAATGCCGGTGCTGTTAAAACACTGGTCATGCTCGACACCAATCCAGTTTATGCCTCAGCAGGAGCTTTGGCATTTGCTAATGCTTTGAAAAAAGCCAAAACTGTGGTGCATTTGGGCTTTTACGACGATGAAACCGCACAAAAAGCAAATTGGCATTTGCCCATGGCGCATTTTTTGGAGAGCTGGGGAGATACCCGCGCTTTTGATGGCACAGCCTCGATTATTCAGCCTTTGATATCTCCGCTTTTTGAAAGCCGCACCAGTATTGAAATATTGTCGCAAGTTTTGGCGCCGGTGGCTAAAAACGGTATGGATCTTGTCAGGGAAACTTGGGGCTCTGGCTTTCAGCTTTTGTCTGTCGAGAAAACTTGGCGTAAAGCGCTGCATGATGGCATTATTGTCGGAAGCAACTTTGTTGAAAAGACCTCGCCTGCAGCCAATACTGCCAATGTGGTAGAGAATTTATCGAAGACTGCTAAAACCAGCACTTCTTTGCAAAATATTGAAGTCTTGTTTCAACTAGATTATTCAGTTTTGGACGGTAGACTTGCTAATCTGGGTTGGCTGCAAGAACTTCCTGATCCCATCACCAAGTTGACCTGGGATAATGCGCTGTTGATGTCGCAGTCTTTGGCCAAAGCACTCGGAATTAATAGCCGTGTCAAAGGTCGTTACTATCAAGCCGACATGGTTTCGCTCGGTGTAAATGGTAACACCGTCGACTTGCCAGTTTTCATTATGCCTGGTTTGGCTGATTTTAGCGTGATTGCATTTTTAGGCTATGGCAGAAAAAATGCGGGAAGCATTGGTAACGGCGTTGGTGTCGACGTTTATCCGCTTCTGCCTGCTGACGGTAGCCATTTTGCGACGAGCGCGCAATTAAAAGCCACTGGAGAAACCTACGCATTAGCCACAACTCAAGAGCAATTCGCCATGAATGGCGACGCGATTAGAGATGTTGATACTTTGAGCTTGCAAAAAAGAGATCCGGCCCGCCTGGCTTCGGTCGATGCTTACGAAAAAAATCCTGATTATACCAAAAAGTTGGATTTACCTGATTCCTTGATGAAGAAACAAGCAGGTGAAAACCAATTAGTGCCAGCGCAAATGACCAAGCCCTGGCCGTACACTGGCAACAAATGGGGCATGGCAATTGATTTGACCTCGTGTATTGGTTGCAATGCTTGTGTCACCGCATGTCAGTCAGAAAATAACATTCCGGTGGTGGGGAAAACGCAAGTTATGCGCGGGCGTGTCATGCACTGGATTCGTGTCGATCGTTATTTTACGGGTCCAGTTCAAGACCCGCAAAGTATTTCGCAACCAGTGCCTTGCATGCATTGTGAAAATGCACCTTGTGAACCAGTCTGTCCGGTAGCGGCGACTACACATGACTCCGAAGGTCTCAATGTGATGACCTATAATCGCTGCGTGGGAACTCGCTATTGCGGAAATAACTGCCCGTATAAAGTACGACGCTTTAACTATTTGGATTTCTCTAACAGCGGCGATATTTATGTCGATGCTGCTAGCAAAGAACGCACTGTGCTTTTGCAAATGCAGAAAAATCCGGATGTGACGGTTCGTTATCGTGGCGTCATGGAAAAATGCACTTATTGCACCCAGCGTATTCAAGAAGCCAAGATGTCAACTAGGAGAAATAGTGGCGATGTCAATAATTTGCCTGATGGGGCAGTGACGCCAGCTTGTGCACAAAGTTGCCCAACACAGGCGATTACTTTTGGCAATCTCAACGACGAGAATAGCCGGGTTGCTAAACTTAAAAAAGTTGATCGTAACTATGATTTATTGCAGGAACTAAACACCAGACCTCGTACGTCTTATTTAGCGAAATTGCGAAATCCCAATCCGGAGCTCGTATAGTATGGTTGCAAATTCTATAGAAAATATGCCTGAATATGTGGGCGAGACTCACCGTGGTGATTTGGTTTTACCAGAAGCTGTCGCGACGCGTGAAGAACTGATTCGCGGCAATCCATCGTATCACGATATCACTGAGATTGTTTGCAAAATGGCTGAGACGCCTTTTTCCCAAACCCATATTGGGTGGCGAGTCGGTTTTGCCATTTCGGCCAGTCTTGCGGCCATGTTTTTTGGGTTGATTGCTTATTTGATTTGGGAAGGCATTGGTATTTGGGGTAATGCTAGCCCGGTTTTTTGGGCTTGGGATATCGTCAATTTCGTTTTTTGGGTTGGCATTGGCCATGCCGGAACTTTGATTTCTGCAGTTTTATTTTTGTTTAGACAAAAATGGCGAACCTCCATTAACCGTTATGCAGAAGCTATGACTATTTTTGCAGTTATTTGTGCTTTGGTATTTCCTGGTATTCACGTTGGTCGTATTTGGGTAATTTACTGGGTATTTCCGATTCCTAATTCCATGAACATGTGGCCTAATTTCAGATCGCCCTTGCTGTGGGACGTGTTCGCAGTAGGAACCTATTTTACTGTTTCACTCTTGTTTTGGTACGTTGGCTTGATTCCAGATATTGCGACGCTGCGCGATCGGGTTAAAAATCGTGCTGCTAAAATCGCTTATGGTGCTTTTGCTTTAGGCTGGCGTGGTTCAATGCGACATTGGTTGCATTACGAACGCGCTTATTTGTTACTGGCTGCTTTGTCGACGCCCCTGGTTCTTTCCGTACACAGTGTGGTTTCTTTTGACTTTGCGGTGGCGCAATTACCTGGCTGGCACACCACCATATTTCCGCCGTACTTTGTTGCCGGCGCTATTTTTTCCGGATTTGCCATGGTGCAAACTCTGGTACTGCCTGCGCGTAAGTGGCTTGGCTTAAAAGACATCGTCACCATGAAGCATATTGAGAATATGAATAAAATTATTCTCGTGACGGGTTCGATTGTTGGTTATGCCTATGCCATGGAATTTTTCATTGCTTGGTACAGCGGCAATCAGTACGAATCGTTTGCCTTTGTTAATCGAGCTTTTGGTCCTTATGCCTGGGCCTATTGGATTATGGTTTCTTGTAACGTTATTTCGCCGCAGCTTTTTTGGTTTAAAAAATTGCGCACCAGCATCGCGGTTAGTTTTATAATTGCCTTTTTCGTCAATATTGGCATGTGGTTTGAACGATTTGTTATTACCGTGACTTCTTTGAATAGAGACTTTTTACCATCGTCATGGCATTATTTTTCACCGCGTATTTTTGAACCGCTCTTTTTACTCGGTTCTTTTGGCTTGTTCTTTACTTTGTTTTTACTGTTCGTTCGTTATTTGCCAGTGATTGCAATGGCTGAAGTCAAAAGCATTTTGCCGCAGGCAAATCCCCATGAAGGACATCATTCATGAAGCAAACGTCAACAACATACGGCATACTAGCTGAATATGACTCGACCCATGGCATTTATGGGGCTTGTGAAAAAGTACGAGATGCTGGCTATAAAAAATGGGATGCCTGTACACCTTTTCCCGTGCACGGACTAGAAAAAGCCATGGGACTGTCCGCCAGTAAATTACCATGGATGGTATTGGGTGCAGGTATCGCTGGTGCTGCGCTTGCGATTATTTTTATGGTGTGGGTGTCGGCGTTTGATTATCCGCTCAATATTGGTGGTAAGCCGACCTGGAGTATTCCGGCTTTTATCCCCGTCATGTTCGAAGTTACCATTTTGTTTAGCGCCCTGGTTACGGTATTCGGCATGTTTTGGTTAAACGGATTGCCGTCGTGGCATAATCCATTATTTCAATCGGTTCGTTTTGAAAGAGTGACTGACGATAAATTTTTTATCGTGATTGAAAGCTCGGATCCTTTGTTCGATCAAGTGCGGACGCAAAAATTGCTCGAGGATACTGGTGCTATCAATACAGAAGTGTTGGAGGCTTAAGTGTTTTTAAGAATCCTTTGGACCGGAATGCTGTTATTGATTATCCTCGTCAGTGGATGTCGAGGCCTTACCTCTAACGAACCACCTATACATGTGAATCCCAACATGGATACGCAAAATAAATATAAAGCTTATCGTGCTAGCGATTTTTTTGCCGATCAACGAGACATGAGACCAAGAGTTGTGGGCACCGTGGCCAGAGGGCAGCTGCAGGAAGACGATCATTTCTACCGAGGCATGGTGGACGGACAATTGGCCAAAAACTTGCCAAGTCAGTTAACTGTGGATAAAGTATTTTTAGAAAAAGGGCGTGCAAAATTTAATATTTATTGTGCGCCTTGTCACTCGCAAGCCGGAGACGGCAATGGCATGGTGGGCAGAAGATTGCCCATTAGGCCAACCACTTTTTACAGTGATTATTTATACAGCCAGCCCGTGGGACATTTCTATAACGTAATTTCCGAAGGAATTCGGACTATGCCTTCTTATAAGTTGCAAATTTCTAAAGAAGAAGATCGCTGGGCCATAGTTGCCTATATTCGTGCTTTGCAGTTCAGTCAAAATCCAGATTTGAAATCATTGATAGAGGGAGTAGCATCCAGTGCAGACAGCCACAAAAATATCAGATGACATGAGAGTGCCATCAAAAAGTTTTTGGCACAAAATGCCGATCATTGCTTTTATGCTTGGGGTCACTTGTATTTTATACTGGATAGGCGCTTTTAAGGCAGATCCACATCGTGCTATGTACGGATATTTATTTGCATTTATTTGCGTACTCAGCATTGCTCTAGGTGCGATGTTCTTTGTCATCGTTCAGTATTTATCAAGAGCAGGCTGGTCCGTCGTGGTGCGCCGCATTGCCGAGTTTGCCATGTGGACCATGCCCTTAATGTTACTTTTATTTTTGCCGATTGCTTTTTGGGCGCAAGATATTTTTGCTTGGAGCCATATCGAGCCCGGTGACATCCTCCTAGAAAAGAAAGCATCCTATTTGAACTTGAATTTTTTTATGGTGCGCGCAGCCATATACTTCGCCATTTGGCTTACCATTAGCTGGTGGTTTTATAAAACCTCAGCAGGACAAGATGCAGGCAACCGGCCCGAGGACACTCGCAAATTGTGGGCAATGAGTGCACCAGCCGTTATTTTATTTTCTATGTCGCTCACTTTTGCTTCGATAGATTGGTTAATGTCTTTACAACCGCACTGGTTCTCAACCATTTTCGGGGTTTATTTTTTCACAGGATGCTTTTTAGCAGGCATGGCTTTTATGACGCTGATTTTGCTATGTTTACAAGCTGCAGGTATTTTAACAAAAACGGTTACTCTTGAGCATTATCAAGATTTAGGCAAACTGATGTTTGGCTTCACCGTGTTTTGGGCTTACATCGCCTTTAGTCAGTTCATGCTTTATTGGTATGCCAATATCCCCGAGGAAACCGAATTTTACATGCATCGTCTACAGCATGGTTGGGAATACGTGTCGTATGCGATACCATTTACCAACTTCTTTCTGCCCTTTTTCTTTCTGATGTCCAGACACGCTAAACGTAACAAGATAGGACTGGCGACGTTTTGTATATGGACCTTGCTCGCGCATTTTTTCGATTTGTATTGGATTATCATGCCCAACTTTGGCGCCCATGGTTTGCCTGAAGGAGTTCAGCCTCCTCATGCCAGTATCTCCGCCAACGACTTAGTTTTGCTGGCCGGGATGCTTGCTCTTTTGGTAGCCTATGTCAGTTATTTGATTGTGCGTAAAAACATTATTCCTATTGGTGATCCAAAGCTTGCTGAATCACTTCACTTTGAGAATGCGTGAAAAATATGAATACAACAAATCATGACGGCGTTTCACCTCGTGCTAATTTGGTGATTTGGATTAGTTTTTTTCTGTTTGTAGTTTTTCTCTACGTTAGCATTGTGAGTTTATCAGCTTATTTTCGCTACCAAGTAGAAGAAGAGAAACACCTAAAAGTGGGCTCGGTTGTTCCTCAAGAATTAAAAGAGTTGCGGCAAACAGAAGCACAAGTTTTAAATGGAGAAGTCTCTTTGGTGCCAGGCAAAAAAAGCATCTCCATTGAACAGGCCATGAACCTAATGATTGAAGTAAACTTTAAGATCCCCAAGGAGTAATTAGTGTTGTTTTCTAGGATAGCCATTAGTGTCGCTATGCTTACTGTTGTGCAGACAATGGCTGGCAGCGCTATAGCTGAAGGTGAAGGTAGCCTGAGTGCCCCGCGTGAGGTCATCGGCACGGAAATTATTGATAAACGAGGCTCGGTCGTTCCTGCTGGTATTTTATTAAGCAATCACCGTGGTGAAAAAGTTTTTTTGTCCAGCTACTTTGCTAAAGGCAACACCAAGCCAGTGATCCTGACCTTAGGATATTATCAGTGTCCCATGCTGTGCAATTTGGTTCTGAACGGTTTGCTGGAATCTTTAAAAACCATGTCGCTCCAAGTTGGCAAAGATTTTCGTATGATTTCTGTGAGTATCAACCCTAAGGAAACGCCCGATTTGGCAAAAAACAAACGCGCCAATTATTTAAAAGCCGTTAACTTAGGGGATAATGCCGATTGGGAATTTTACGTCGGCGAAGAGGCACAGGTTCGAAAATTGGCAGATGCTATAGGGTTTCAATATAAATACCACGAGCGCTCCAAAGAATATATTCATAGTGCCGGTATTTTTATTTTGTCTCCTGATGGTCGATTGAGTCGCACGCTCTATGGAATTGCTTACCAGGCCTCTGATGTGAAAATGTCTTTAATCGATGCCGGCAATCACAAAATTGGATCATTACTAGATCGGGTTATTTTGAGTTGTTTTAACTACAACCCCGACAGTCATACCTACGGTATTTATATTTTTGGCATCATGCGAATCGGTGGACTTTTAACAATTCTTGCCATATGCGTGATGCTGTTTTTCTATTGGCGCTCTGAAAAACGTTTAACGGCGAGTTAGTCGTCGTTTCGTGTTGAGCAAAGAGTTTTACTTAAACGGATGATTTCATGGACAGTGTAAAAGAATTATTATCCATGCGCTTGCCAGTCGCATCAACTATGAGCTGGCTTCCTGAAGCAGCTTCTACCGCAGCAAGTTCTGTTGACTGGCTATTTTATTTTCTGATTTGGTCCTGCGTTGGTTTATTTCTGCTGGTAGTGGTTCCAGTTATTTGGTTTTCTATTCGGTATCGACGTAAAATTGAAGGTCAAAAAGCGCTGTCGCAAGTTGATCACAATGTTAAAATTGAAGCTGCTTGGACCTTGCTGCCTTGCATTTATCTGGCATTTCTTTTTTATTGGGGTTTTATCGGCTTCGTCGATCTGTATACCATTCCTTTTAATGCGAAAACCCTGCGCGTGATTGGCCAAAAATGGAATTGGACAGTGCAGTATCCTGACGACGATATTTCTGTTTCCGGTCAAGGCGCGGTGATAGGTGTTCCCTTGGGGCAGCCTGTTCAGTTAATTATGTCTTCTCAAGACGTCATCCATAGTTTCTTTGTGCCCAATTTCCGTATCAAACAAGATGTTTTGCCCGGGCGTTATTCGTCGATATGGTTTCAGGCGACCAAGATTGGCGAGTTTCCGGTTTTTTGCACCGAATACTGTGGCGATGAGCACAGCAAAATGCTCGCCATAATTAAAGTGATGCCACAAGATGAATACCAAGAATGGCTGACTAAGAAAAAAGGCGAAGACGTTGGTTTACCCCCGCTGGAACTTGGCCAAAAATTGTATACACAAAAAGCTTGTAACGCATGCCATACTTTAGATGGAACGCCTAAAATAGGTCCTAGTTTTAAGGGAATTTACGGACACATGACGCAATTAGAGGGAATGGCTGCGGTGAAAGTGGACGATGGTTATATCCGAGAATCGATTTTAGAGCCGCAGGCGAAAATTGTAAAAGGATACCCACCGGTTATGCCGACGTTTAAGGGTCAGTTGAGCGAAAGCGATATCAATGCATTAATTGAGTTTATTAAATCTTTGAAATAAAAATGTCAGAAGGGAGTGTCAATGGTTGCGAATCATTTAGAAGAAGAAAGTTATTTAACCTCGAAGAAAGGGATTTCGTCGTGGTTGTTTACTTTAGATCATAAGCGCATTGGTCTTATGTACTTGGTATCGGTGATGTTCTTCTTTTTTATGGGCGGTCTTTTTGCCATCTTATTGCGCATGGAGCTATGGAGCGCAGGCGAGACCATTGTAAAGGCCAAACAGTATAATCAATTGTTTACGCTGCACGGCGCTATTATGGTTTTCTTGGTGATCATTCCCGGTATTCCGGCTTCTTTAGGAAATTTTGTTTTGCCTTTGCAGCTGGGCGCTAAAGACGTTGCTTTTCCCAGAATTAATCTGATGAGCTACTATATTTACGTCGTGGGTGCGCTTATCGCTCTGTCTTCTTTGTTTGTGGGCGCGATTGATACTGGTTGGACCTTCTACACGCCTTATTCGATTACTACCGATGGTGGCGTTGTGGTTATGGTGTTTGCTGCCTTTGTTTTAGGTTTTTCATCTATTTTTACCGGTGTTAATTTTATCGCCACCGTGCACAAATTGCGTGCACCTGGTATGACCTGGTTTCGCATGCCGCTCTTTATTTGGGGAATTTATGCGACGGCGATTATTCAGATTATGGCAACGCCGGTTTTAGCCATTACGCTGGTGCTGCTCATCATTGAGCGCGTCTTTCACGTTGGAATTTTTGATCCACAGCTGGGCGGCGACCCGGTTTTGTTTCAGCATTTCTTTTGGTTTTACTCGCATCCCGCTGTGTACATTATGATTTTGCCGGGGATGGCGGTTATTTCTGAACTGATTACCACTTTTAGTCAAAAACGTATTTTCGGCTACAAGGCCATTGCTTACTCGTCGATTGCCATTGCTGTCATAAGTTTTTTGGTTTGGGGACATCACATGTTTGTCTCGGGTCAGTCTGAATTGGTGGGCATGATTTTTTCGGCACTGACATTTTTAGTGGCCATTCCTTCGGGCGTGAAAATGTTTAACTGGGCCGCGACTATGTATCAAGGTTCAATTTCTTTAGCGACGCCCATGCTCTGGGCTATGGGATTTTTTCTCTTGTTCGCCATTGGTGGATTGACCGGTTGTTTTTTAGGAACACTTTCTATTGACGTGCATCTGCATGACACTTATTTCGTGGTCGCGCATTTTCACTATGTGATGGTGGGTGGAACCTTTATGGCTTTTATGGGAGGTATTTTTTACTGGTGGCCTAAGATGACTGGTAAAATGTACAACGAAACCATGGGTGTCTGGTCGGTGATTTTAGTCGTGCTCGGATTTAATCTGACTTTCTTTGTACAGTTTTTGATGGGCGCCCAGGGAATGCCTAGACGTTACTATCATTATCTTGATCAATTTCAAATCTATCATCAAATCTCGACAGTAGGCTCTTTTCTTTTAGGGTTTGGCTTTCTGTTTTCGGTTATCACCCTATTGGTGTCGTTGAAACACGGCAAAAAAGCGCCGCCTAATCCATGGCATGCTGCTACTTTTGAGTGGACCGAGACAGCCTCGCCACCGATTGAACATAACTTTCACCACCAGCCTATTTGTACTAGAGGTCCTTACGAGTACGACCAAATTGCTAAAAGTGTTTGATGAAGAAGAGGTTTTTATGGTTGCAAATCAAATAACGAAGCCAAATTTTCCTTTGGCTGATCATTTTGACAGTCCCGAACAACAAGTTGACGCCGGCAAGCTTGGCATGTGGCTATTTTTAGCGACGGAAATATTGCTGTTTGGTGGCCTATTTGTTGCTTATGCCATTTTTCATAATCTGCACCCCGAGCTTTTTAAAGCTGGGCATCGCTACTTAGATGTGAAGTTGGGCGCCATTAATACCGTGGTGCTGCTCTTTTCCAGTTTGACGGTGGTGCTGGCGATTCATGCTGCGCAAAAAAACAAGACGAGCATGGTTGCTCTAAACCTTGTGATTACCTTGGTTTGTGCCGTAACTTTTTTGGTAGTGAAGTACTTTGAGTACACCCATAAATTCCATGCCGGATTATTACCGGGATATTTCTTCACCAATGGAGAGATTCCTGCTCCCGATCAAGCCCATATATTTTTTGGAATTTATTTTCTGATGACAGGACTTCACGGTATCCACGTGGTTATTGGTATAATTGTTCTGCTTTGGCTTTTGGTGAGATCGCTTAAAGGCGAATTCAATGAGCAGTATTATTTGCCGCTAGAGCTGGGCGGTCTTTACTGGCATTTAGTCGACGTAATTTGGATATTTCTCTTCCCGCTTTTATATTTGATTCGTTAAATGAGGCACGACATGTCTGAAGTTTCTTTGCATCATGTAGCAAGTAACAAACACCTGATTCAGGGACCAAAGCCCCATCACATTTTACCGGTGTCGGTTTACTGGGGTATCTTTGGTCTTTTGTTGCTTTTGACCGTGATCACTGTTGCAGTGGCCAGTTACGATTTTGGTTCTTTGTCGACGGTGGTGGCTTTGTTTGTGGCGGCCATGAAGGCAAGCTTGGTTTGTGCTGTTTTTATGCATTTGTGGTTTGATAGCAAATTTTACACGTTGATTCTGGCTTCTTCTTTATTGTTTCTATCTTTGTTTTTGCTTTTCCCCTTGCTGGACGATAGCTCGCGCGCCTTGATCGAGCCTGTGCGCGAGAATTTTTTGCCCCGCGATCAGCTAGTGTACGAGTATGAGTTGCAAAATCCTGGTGCTTTACCTTTGCGCCCTGGTTTAAAACCGGCAGAAAAAGATAAGCTGATTTTTATACTACCCCATGGGCATGATTAGGGTGCGTTAATAATCCGTATGACTTTAGCACTCGATCTTTTCGCGAAGCGAAAAGGCCTGCGCTGCGCAAGAGAGGAGTCCCAGACGATTTCTCCGTCGATGACGGTCATTTCGACATTTGTGCTCAATATTTCTTTTGCTTCGATAACAAAGATATCTTTTGAAAGAACAATAAAGTCAGCGAGTGCACCTGGGCTCAAGTGACCTTTTTGGTGTTCCTGGAATTCCGCGTAAGCGCCACCGACAGTAAAAGCGGTCAGGGCCTCGTTCAAAGTCAGCGTTTGTTCCGCATAAAAACCACTTTGGGGCAGCCCTTCGTGGTCGGTGCGGGTGATGGCAGCATAGAGCCCGTAAAAAGGGTTCAGTGACTCAATGGGGGCGTCAGAGCCGGCCGCGAGGAGAACTTGATTGTTCAAAAAAGTACGCCAAACATAGGCTTGATTTTGCGAGCGGGTTTTTCCCAACCGAGCAGGCACCCAAGCCATATCTGAAGTGCAATGGGTGGGTTGTACGCTGGCAATAATTCCTAACTCTTTAAAACGCTTGACATCGATGGGGTGAACAATTTGCGCATGTTCAATGCGTAAGCGCGGACTGGTTTGCGGTTGGATTTTTTGCAGAGCATCTTCGTAAGCATCGAGCACCAGACGATTGGCCTTGTCCCCAATGGCGTGGGTCGCTACTTGAAATCCATGCTGCAGAGCACGCGTCGTCGACCTGCTTAATTGCTCTTCCGTGAGCAGCAAAAGACCTTGATTGGCGGGGTCGTCGCTGTAAGGCGCGAGCAAGGCCGCACCCCTTGAACCTAAAGCGCCATCGGCATAAAATTTAACGCTACGAATGCTTACGCGATCGTCAATTTGTGGACCTGTAGCATAGTAAGCAGCGAGCAGGTTTTTGTCTTCGCCATTAAGCATAATATAGAGCCTGGGCATGGGCGTATTTTTTTGTCGAAGAGTTTCTATAACTTCGATGACTTGCTGTCCGCTGCCCGCATCATGCAAGCTGGTAATGCCTAATTGCAATGCTTCCTGTGCCGCAATTTGCGCAGCCCGTGTATCTTGTGCCACACTTGCTTTAGGCACATGTCGCGAAATCAGATCGATGGCGTTGTCGATAAAAATTCCCGTGGGATTTCCTTCGTGGTCGCGTTCAATTTTCCCCCCATCCGGATCGTTTTTTTGTAAATGAATTTGGGCAATATCCATGGCGGCCTGATTGCACCAAATGGCATGACCGTCGATGCGTGTCAAAATTACGGGGTGGTGAGGCACAGCGGCACTGAGTCCTTGATGGGTTGGAAAATCTTGCCGAGGCCAATCATTTTGATCCCAACCTCGACCTTTGAGCCATTCGCCTTTGGCCAAAAGCTTGCTTTGTGCAGATACCTGTTGGATAATTTCCGCTTCACTCTTGGTGTTGCCTAAATTGAGATTGAGTTTAGCGTAGCCAATGCCGAGGAAATGCGCGTGCGCCTCGATGAATCCTGGTATGACCCGTTTTTGTTGCAGATCGATGATGGTAAAATGAGGAAATTGATTTTGAATTTCTTGATCTGTTCCTGTTGCGAGAATGCGACCGCGGTCGATGGCCATGGCTGAAACTTCTGGATTTTTTGCATCAAGCGTAGTGATTTTTCCGTTAAAAAAAAGCAACGATCGCAGAGGCGGTGTGATGCATCCCATGGAAATAGTGAACTCCAGTAAAAAGAATGAAAAGGACCAAATAGAAAACCATTTTTTCATGCTTCACTTTGGTTTTTTTTAAAAATGACCTTGCGCAAAAATAAGCAAGCGAAAAGAAAATACAATACGAATTTAAAAATTTCATTTTCATACCTTGCGCTTGCCAAGTAGATGCGCCATAAGGTTGCCTTGTTCGGGGTGTAGCTCAGCCTGGCAGAGCGCCTGCTTTGGGAGCAGGATGTCGCAAGTTCAAATCCTGTCACCCCGACCACTTTTTAAATATTCAAAATATTGCTGCGGCATGAAACACCACTATCAGCTATGCTGCACGTGCACCCTGCACAGGTGTGTGATCGCAGCTAAAGTCGTAATAAAAACTCCTAAAATACACTAGCCAAAAAGCCAACAAGTGTTATAAGAAAACAATTTTATTGTATGCAATCGTTCTATATTCGTAATTCATAAAAATACTTTTAAAAAGTGCAAGGTTATTTTCATGAAATTAATTCAATTTCTCTCGTCACGATTTATAATTATTTCACTGTTTTTCTCAAGCGCAACTTGGGCGCAGCCTATTTTTTTTAAAACTGACGTCGACAATCCTGTCAGCGTTCCCTTTTTTATTGACGACGAAGATACCGAAGCGGTTGATAAACCTAACTACCCGCTTGCGCTAATTGCTCCAAATATTCAAAATAGTAATGCATGGCTTACTTCTGAAGCAATTGCTACCGTATGTGTTGGTGCGTTAATTATTGGCAGCCTAGGATTAGCCTTCAAGTACCGGGCAGTCATACACAGAACTATTTTTAATGGTCTTAGGCCGGCCGCAATAGTGGTCGAGCAAGCAGTCGAACAGCTCACTGACAATTCAGTAATAGATACCAGCAGCGAGACAATGCCAGAGACAGAGGCAGTAGCGGCACCGGAAATCTTGGCTAGGCTCACAATGAACAGAGCAGTCGAAATAGTGGTCGAGCAAGCAGTCGAAATGGTGGTCGAGCAAGCAGTCGAAATGGTGGTCGAGCAAGCAGTCGAACAGCTCACTGACAATTCAGTACTAGATACCAGCAGCGAGACAATGCCAGAGACAGAGGCAGTAGCGGCACCGGAAATCTTGGCTAGGCTCACAATGAACAGAGCAGTCGAAATGGTGGTCGAGCAAGCAGTCGAAATGGTGGTCGAGCAAGCAGTCGAACAGCTCACTGACAATTCAGTAATAGATACCAGCAGCGAGACAATGCCAGAGACAGAGGCAGCAGCGGCACCGGAGATATTCGCCAGCATCACAATGGACAGGGCAGTCGAAATGGTTCAAGATAGCTTACTGAATAAACGCATACAAAGGCGCGACGATATTGTCCGAGGCATTATAAATTCCATCTCAAGGACAAAATACTCACGCGCTACTGCGAGTAAGGATTTTGCTAGTCAAATCCCAAAAATACAACAAACTATCATCAAAGACATAGTATTTCTTATAGACAACGGCCAATTTTACATGATGTAGCCAAAGGTGCCTACTCCTTTTTTCTCCGATCCGCAGG
Organism: Myxococcales bacterium; assembly: GCA_947445025.1. GTDB lineage: Bacteria > Myxococcota > UBA727 > UBA727 > JABDBI01 > JAHFEG01. The sequence goes on along the minus strand of CANFCB010000005.1, from coordinate 28,649 downwards.
ATCGCATCGCACATAGATAAGCTCATTTTTACTATTATATACTGCCTGTGAAATAAGGTTTCCATCTACTATTTTAAACACACTACGCGTCGCCTCATCAGACAGCGTGGCTAGACAGTCTACCTTATCCCCTTCCACAAAATCGTCGATCTCTGGCTTACTGCAGATAGCTACCTGGTGCGAATTGGCAAATGTCTGCGTGCCTTCTGGAGTTTTAGCATATGCAAACCAATCATCTTGGCATTTTATTTTTTTCAGCACAAGCAAAGCAATATCCTCTAAAGAACCTCTATTAATCCGGCCGTAGAACTCGCGTCGTGAAATATATCCTAGATCCTCATTCTCTGGCTCAAGCTCAGTAGTATACGCCATCACTGTGTTATTGAACTGCGCAATTTCAGCCTTCGCTGGCATGACAATTCCAGGGATGTGAACGATTTCGTAATTGCTTTCTTCACGAGAATCATGTGCGCCCGCTTTTTCGGTGTGAGCAGAATAGTGCACATCGCTGACTGACTCCTGGTTAAGAGTTGAACGGTAGCAGTTACAGCCCGAAACCAATACCCACAGAGCTAGCAAAATTAAAATTTGATTTTTCATAATATTTTCAACAGCATTACAAGATTTATTTGGTGCTCCCAACAAGACTTGAACTTGTGACCCCTGGTTTAGGAAACCAGTGCTCTATCCACTGAGCTATGGGAGCTTTATTAAAGCACAGTCTAGCCATCTCCACGATTCATAAACAAAAGTCAATGCGCAACGTATTGGCTTTTGCTCAAATATCGCTCTGGATCCACCGGAATCCGATTTTTGCGTACTTGAAAATAGAGCCTGGGAGACTCAACGCCACCAGAAGTTCCAACTGCGCCGATAACCTCGCCTTGCACAACCAATTTCCCTTTAGCGATATCGATACGCTCTAAATGCGCATATAGGCTTACAAATGTTTCATCGTGTTTAATAATAATCATGCGGCCAAAACGGTTTACATTTTCAGCTACGTAAATCACTTCGCCTTTTGCCGCTGCATGCACAAGAGTATTTTGCGGGGCGCCCAAAGCAATTCCTTCAAATAAACGTTCTGGGGTTTTATCAAACACTCTAAACAAAACACCTTTGCTAACCGGCAATATCAAATTTACGGTCTTGCCATCGTCTTCAATCGGTATTTTTATTTTAGCGACAGCGGCTTTAGAAGACGGAAATACTTCGGTCTCAGGAATAAAAAGATATTGACCAACCTTCAGCCCGGTTGCTTCTAAAACACCGTTGACTTCCATGATTTCTGCCGCTGATATTTTATAGCGACGTGATATTGCCCCGATGGTATCACCTCTTTTTACTTGATACAAAGAACCCGGCAGTTCCTGATCTCGTTGATTTTTAAGCGAGCACGCGAAAAGGCCGGCCAGCAAGGCAAGCGTCAGGATAAAAGTGCGGCAAAATGAAGTGTACAACATACGATAAAACTTTCTTAAAAAGAGCGTCGATTAAAGCCAAACAATACACGCGTTATCAAGACACCCGTCAAGAATAAAACCAAACAAACTATCTCAGGCACATGAAACGATGAAGGAAAATAAAGAGAACGGGTTTGCATATCTTGAAAAGGCCAAACAGCCCTTAAGGCACCAAGCATCATTCCAGTTAATGCGGCGTAGGTCTGAATAGGATAAAAGTGAAATGCCGAGGACAAAATACGAACGAATGACGTGATTCCCAAAATCATTCCGGCAGCAAAAACCAGAATCACAAAGACCGCATCCGCTTGCAAATGAAAAGCTTGATAAAAACTACTAGCTATAAATTCGTAAAGTCCCAGCGCTTGCAACAAAACGCCGCCCGAAATTCCCGGCAAAATGACGGCACAAATAGCAATGGCCCCGCTAAAAAAGGTAAAATATAAACTTCCGCTCATGTTCAAAGGCGGCAACACCACCAGGCCATAGGCCAACCAAGCAAAAAAAATAACAATCAACCAAAGCAGGCAAGATTTTTTAGCAATAGCAGAAAGCGGCACCGTGACCGAAGCCAACATAATTCCAAAAAACAAGGAATTGGCCTGCTGTGGATAACTGGCCAGTAGCACAGGAATGATAAAAGAGGCCACGACTAGCGCTACGCATATTCCAAAAATCAACGGCAGTAAAAAGAACAAACCCTGAGCTTTTGCTAGATACGATATTGTTTCACGTCGATCCACTTTGGAAAACATGAAAAATTCTTTAAGCATTAAGCCGATTTGAATTGGGTTTAATTTTTTGAGCAAGTCTATCAACTCAGCATAAATGCCGGCCACAAAGGCAATACTGGCACCGCTAATACCAGGAATGGCGTCGGCAAACCCCATGCAAAAGCCCGTGACAAACAGACTTTTAACAGTATGGGCGCTTGCGGGTACGCGACTGGATTGAATAGACATGGCCTCACCTACTTATCAACAGACTCCAAATACTGAGCGAGAGGAGAATACCCCTCGAGCTTTAAATCACAAACCCAAGGCAGCAGTTTCTGGCAAGTGAGTTTAATCTCGATAGGCGTTACCGAAATATTTCCTTGGGCCACCGCCTTGCAATCGGTTCCAGGCAAATCCTGATAACCGCTCCACTTTCCGCCAATCCAATAATAAGCTTGTCCTCTTGGATCCACGCGTTGCTCGGCAACCTGCTCGTATTCGTGCTCCCCTAAGAGTGTCACAGCAAAGCGCGCATCGGTCACTCTTTTAGGCACGTTCACATTTAACATCGTCCCTTTTGGTAAAGGATTTTTTAAAAGTGAACGACACAGTTCAGCAGCAAAAGCGCTTGCTGCCGTAAAATTATGATCGTGATTGCTCACCAGGGAAATCGCGACGGACTGAATTCCTAAAAAAACACCTTCCATCGCCGCTGAAACTGTTCCCGAATACATAACATCGTTTCCCAGATTCGCGCCATGATTAATGCCCGACACCACTAGACTTATTTTCTGCTTTTTTAAAATATGATGCGCAGCCATGTAAACAGCGTCAGTAGGTGTGCCGTCGACGCCGTAAACCGGAATTTCTGCTGTAGCTGTGACCAAATCAGCGGCACGCACCAGTCGCAAGGGTCTGCGCAAACTCATAGCGTGGCTGACCGCGCTTTGATCTGTCAAAGGTGCGACGACGACCACACGCCCCAAAGGTGAAAGAGCAGCAGCCAGCGCTTTGATGCCACTGGCATTGATTCCATCGTCATTGCTCACAAGTATTAACGGCTCATTCATGATTTTAAAGCCAACTTTAAAAAAAATTTGGTCGGAGCGACAGGATTTGAACCTGCGACCCCTTGACCCCCAGCCAAGTGCGCTACCAAACTGCGCCACGCTCCGACTTTTTATGCATGCTTGGTATACAACCACTGCAAAATGTCAAGGCACCGTCTGCTTAAAATAAAATTTTGCACAACTATTTAAAGATGTAGACGAAAACCAAAATATGAAAATATAAATATGACATAAGGAGAAGTGCGGATGACTCAAACTCAATTTCGTTGGTATCCATTATTAACAGTTTCAGGATTGTTTCTCCTTTTTATGTGCGCTTGCACGAGCCCTGCATCTTCTTCATTGCCAAAAAATACCGAAGCAAAAAACAGCATAAATACTGATTCATTGAAATCTACTGCCTCTGGAAAACACGAGCAAGAAAGTTGCATGCCGACGATAACCAATGGTGATTTCTCAAAAAGCGACTGCGAAGAAGGCCTAGTTTGCACGCCTGATATCTATGAAAAAAACCAAGGATCATGCCGCGTACCTTGCGCTGTTTTGACAGAAAAGAACAACGTAGCCAAAGATAGTAGAGCATGTCCTGCTGGCAGAAGTTGCCAAATAGTCACAACTCTTCAATTAGACATCCAAGGCGCTTTCTGTTTGCCCAAGCAACGCGAACGCGATGGTCTGTGCCAAGCCGTGCTTGACTCCGAATCATGCGCAAGCAATAGAAGCTGTCTGCCAACTTCCCTCAGTCACAGCGACGACGGCATCTCAGCGAAGAGCTTTGTTTGTCGAAACACCTGCCCCTTTGGAAAAGCAGAAGCTGGGCTCGCATGCTTGCCAGATGAAACTTGCATGCTGGCATCTGACAATAAAACCGGAATTTGCTCGCTTGAAATTACCTGGGCCAGCAGCAAAGATTTCACCCCAAAGTTTACCGGGAAAAATTGCAATGAAATCAGCGGACATAAATTCTGCAATCAATCCTTGTTGTTAGGGCTAGACAAACCAGCCGATGTCACTTGCTTTACACCGCAACCCAGCAAAAATACTGGTATTTGCCTGGCACTTTGTTCAGTGCCAGCTCTCGATATGGATGGAGATGGCAAAATCAGCCCCGAAGAAGATAAAAAAACACTGAACTGCCCAGTTAATTATACTTGCTCAGGCGAACTGGCTAGAGAACTGGGTCTGAGCAGAATGCTGCCAGACATGGCTAAGCGCAAGAAAAGCAAGTCCTGTGATTTGACCCTATGCTCAGCTGGAAAACCCTGTCCCGACCTGTGCGGTCCAGGCGATGCCGAATGCATGCCCGTACAAAGCAGTAGCAATGAAAAGATAGGCGCCTGCGGTGCTCCATTTGGTAGCTGCGAACCGAAGCAATCTTAAAAAACAGACAAAGCCTAGCGAAAGGCAATTGCTTTTTGCAAGGCTTTCTGTCACAAGCCATAGTTCTAAAACTTTTCATAACTATTTTAAGTTACATTTTTGAAGTTAAAGGCAGGATTTTGCCATGGCCAACATGATTGATCTGATTGAAAAAAGCGAAGTCACCAGAGATTTCCCCAAATTCCAAATTGGCGATACGCTGCGAATCTTTTTTAAGATTAAAGAAGGCGACAAAGAACGCGTCCAAGTATATGAAGGCGTTTTGATCGGCGAGCGCGGCGGAAGCAATAAACGAGCAATCACTGTTCGCAAAATCAGCTTTTCCCATGGCGTCGAGCGTATGTTTCCTCTCGCTAGCCCACGTATTGAAAAAATTGAAATCGCACAAACCGGCTATGTTCGTCGCGCTAAACTTTATTACCTACGTGATCTACGTGGCAAGAAAGCACGTATTCGCGAACGCAAAGATTACAAAAAAGGCAAAGACCCGAGCACAGCTCAAGTCAATGCAGCCAACTAAACTTCTGCTTTGGTATGAACAATACGGGCATGTGATCGCGGGTCTTGATGAAGCAGGAAGAGGCCCACTCGCAGGTCCCGTGGTAGCAGCGGCAGTAGTACTGGATCCAGCGCGAATTCCTTCTGGTTTAGCTGATTCCAAAAAATTAACTCCAAAAAAACGTGAAGCCTTATTTGACGTAATCCATGAAACAGCCTTGGCTGTAGGCATTGCTGAAGTTAACCATAGCCGCATCGATGAGATCAATATTTTACGCGCTTCTTTAGAAGCAATGAAACTGGCTTTTGAAAGAGCTGAGACTAACAGTGGTTTGCAGTTAAAAGGTGCCCTGGTCGACGGTAATCAACGGGTCTCATTTAGCAAATCCATCGAGCAATACACTGTTGTCGGCGGCGACAATATTTTCCCCAGTATTATGGCCGCGTCGATTATAGCCAAAGTTTACCGTGATCGCCTCATGCAGCGCCTGGCTGATCTTTACCCGAAATATGGATTTGCCAACCATAAAGGCTATGGCACTGCCCAGCATTTAAAAGCCCTTAAAGAATTTGGACCGTGCCCTATTCACCGTCGTAGTTTTGCACCGGTTAAGTCGTGAGCCTTGATGATCCAAATAATAAACCAAAGCCACTTCATCTAAAACATGGAACATTGGCAGAAGATGCCGCTTGCGATTGGCTTTTAGCCAAAGGCTTCGTCATTGTTGCCCGTAATATTCGCTATCGCTTTGGAGAAATTGATATCATCGCCAAAGACAAAGAAATCTTGTGCTTTGTCGAGGTGCGTAGCAGACAAAACACCCAATTTGGAACACCTCAAGCCAGCATTCAAAAACAAAAACAAGCGCGCCTCATTAAGGCAGCAAGTCTTTACTTAAAACAAAACTATCAGCGTTTACCTTTCTGCAGGTTTGATGTCATTGCCGTGACCGGGTATCATCCCATCACCAAAATTGAATATATCGCAAACGCTTTCGAACTGAGCAGCGAACCAAGACAACGACGAGGAAGCCCATGGCAGGCGTATTAAAAATTGTATGCACCCCAATTGGCAATTTAGGCGATATTTCTTTACGTGCTATTGAAACGTTGAAATCATCGACGATGATCTTAGCAGAAAACATTTCCCATAGCCGAAAGCTGCTCACAGCACTTCATGTGGATCTTAGAAATATTAAACTGCTTTCTTGCGCGCAGCACGAAGAAGAAAATCGTATTCAACTCGTCATAGAACGCCTGGAAAAAGGCGATATCATCTCGCTGATTTCTGATGCTGGTGCTCCGGTTATCAGCGATCCCGGGGGCAGACTCGTCGAGGCGGTGGTTGCCGCAGGTCACCAGATTGAAGTTATCCCCGGCCCTTCCGCCATCATAGCTGCTCTCATGGGCGCAGGCCTCATCACCACACGCTTTGCTTTTTTGGGCTTTTTAGCCAAAAAGGGAAAAGAGCGTGAACGCCTTATTAAAAACGCCAGAGCGGCGAGCTTGGCCCTGGTCATTTACGAATCTCCTCATCGCGTGGAAAAAACTTTGGCTGATCTCTTTAAATGGTGCGGCCCTAAACGCGTGGTTGTCGCTAGAGAATTAACCAAACAATTTGAAACTTTTCACCGCGGCATTTTAGGGCAACCGCTCTTGCCCGACTTTGTGGAAAAAGGCGAAGCGGTAATTGTCGTGGAAGGAGGCGACGTCGCTGCTGAAAATAGCCCCATCGAGATCATTGAAGAAGAAATTGCCGCTTTAATGCAGCAAAAATGTGCAACCCCAAAAGAAATTGCTAAACACATTGCACAAAAAACCGACATGAGCAGCAAACAAGCCTACGCACTGGTATTGCAAATTAAGAACGCGCTGAGTAGGCGCCCTTAAACCCTTGAATAACCGCTATCGCTGCCATGCCCGCTGTTTCGGTGCGCAGCCACTAATTCCCTAGAAAAACAATCAATTCTAAAATTATCACAGCAACTGTTGTAAATTACCACAGCAACTGTTATAAATTACAAATGAAGAAATTTAATCGTATTATTCAGCCACTTATCATGGACAGTCTCAAAAATTATCCCGCCGTTTTTCTAAATGGACCCAGGCAATCAGGGAAAAGCACATTGGCGCATGAAGTGCTAAAGCAATTGGGCGGCGAATACGTATCGTTTGATGATCTGTCAATATTATCCGCTGCCCAAAGTGACCCCAAGGGTTTTCTCTCCCAATTTCGACGATTTACCGTGATCGATGAAGTTCAATTGGTACCTTCTTTATTTCGCGCACTTAAACTTTTCATTGACGAGAAGCGCCACCAGCATCCAACAGATGCCAACGGCTGTTTCCTGCTAACTGGTTCTGCCAATATTCTTGCACTTCCACAATTGTCAGATGCGCTAGTAGGCCGTGTTGATATCGTCACTTTATTTCCTTTATCCAGCTGCGAAATCTTGGGTTTAAATGCAAATTTTATCAATGCCATCTTATCAACGCAGACTAATTTTAAAATGGAACCTGCCTGTCAAATGAATCTGGTTGACATAATTGAGCAGGCTACTTTTCCTCAAATCGCTAGCGATCCGAATTTAAATAGGCTGAGATGGTTTGATAATTATTTTTCAACTCTTCTACAACGAGATGTTCGTTCTCTTGCCGAAATTGAAAAAATAGATTTATTACCAAAAATGCTAAGAAGCTTTGCTGCAAGAGCTGGTGGACTTTTAAACGACGCCTCGATGGCCTCTGATTTAGGTATTAATACCATGACTTTTCGTCGCTACCGCTCCTTACTTGAAGGCGTGTTTCTGTTAAACACAATTCCTCCTTGGTACAGCAATATCGGTAAGCGTTTAGTGAAATCACCTAAAGTTTACCTAAATGACACATTAGGGTTGTGTAATTTGATTGGTGTCGATGTTAAAGAAATTCAAAATCAACAATCAGAACTTTTGGGAAAAATAGTTGAAAATTTTGTGGCCTCAGAATTACTAAAACAGTTATCTTTTGCGCACCAAGGAACTCTTTTCCATTTTCGGACTTACAATAATCAGGAAATTGACTTTATCATCGAGAAACCGAATGGAACACTAATCGCAATCGAAGTAAAAGCAAGACAAACAGTCACACAAAACGATTTTCAAACCATGCGTATGTTGCAAAACGAGCTACCAACAAAATTTAGCAGAGGAATTGTTCTGTATCAGGGAGACAAGATTCTTCCTTTTGGTCATAATTTATGGGCAATGCCTCTCTCGTCGCTGTGGAGCTTGAAAAATGAAGCCAACTCGAACGTCAACCCTTGAATAACCGCTATCGCTGCCATGCCCGCTGTTTCGGTGCGCAGCACGTTGGGATTCCAGATGGTTGCAATTACCTCGTGACTTGCTAATTCTAACAACTCTGCGGGCGCCAAGCCACCTTCCGGGCCCACTATCACCAGCACGCCTTGTTTACACAAAGCTTGCGACAAGAGCGCTGGCAAAGTTTGCGTGCCGTTTAAATCACCCATGACTTTTAGCCCCGGAAAATCGGCACAGATTTTAAGCAACTGGGCAAAGCTGTGTGGCCCAGACACCGCAGGCGTATGGCTGCGTTCGCTTTGACGTGCGGCATCCTTGGCAATACGCGCTAAACGCTCTAACTTTTGCTCGGCTTTATCCTTAAAGTTTACTTGGCTGCGCTCGGCGTCGAAGAGCAGAATCTCACTAACGCCAAGCTCGGTACTGCGTTGCACGATTTGCTCCAGCTTATCCATCTTGACCATGGCCTGTGCCAACACAATAGGCGGTCCGTTTTCTACTAAAAATTCAACTTGCACCTGGGTCATATGTGCCGGCGCTTGGGTTTGTAAAATTCCTCGGGCCACTCGACCAGTGCCATCGAATAATTCCACGGGCGTTCCCGACGAAAGCCTTAAAATCCGCAAGAAACGGTGGGTCGTGTCTTCATCTAAAAGCACGGTCTGATCCACTTTTACGGCATCAATGATTGGGGAATCGACAAACGCTCTTTTGCTCATGGAAAAAACCTTAACAAGAACTTAATCTTTCTACTAGCCAGCAGGTATCAGATTTTATACACTGCCCTGTCATATATAATTTTTAAAAAGCGTATGGAACATGGCAGAACATCAAACTAAATTTATTTTTGTGACCGGCGGCGTTATCAGTTCCCTGGGCAAAGGAATTTCCGCAGCATCGATTGGTGCTATTTTGGAAAACCGTGGCCTCGACATTAGTATCTTAAAACTCGATCCATATTTAAATGTTGACCCCGGCACCATGAACCCCTTTCAGCATGGTGAAGTTTTTGTCACAGACGATGGCGCAGAAACCGATCTAGATCTTGGCCACTACGAACGCTACATTTCTGGAAAACTGAGCAGGCTCAACAGCAAAACGGCCGGTCAAATTTATCAAACCGTTTTAGAAAAAGAACGCCAGGGCGACTACTTGGGTGCGACTGTTCAAGTCATTCCCCACGTCACTGACGAGATTAAATTAAGCATTCGCGCGGCGGCCAAGAATCACGATATTTTGATTTGTGAAGTCGGTGGCACCGTGGGCGATATCGAATCGTTGCCTTTTATTGAAGCGATTCGACAAATGCGCAGCGAAGAGGGACCGGCTAACACTGTCTTTATTCATGTTTCTTATTTACCCATGATCCATAGCGCCGGCGAGCTCAAAACCAAACCAACTCAGCATTCGGTTAAAGAACTTTTAAGCATCGGTATTCAGCCAGACATTTTACTTTTGCGCGCGGAAAAACCTGTCCCTGACGAGATCAAAGCTAAAATATCGCTCTTTTGTAATGTTAGGCAAAAAGCCGTTATCAACTGTCCCGATGTTTCCACCGTTTATGAAGTGCCTTTGATTTTAGAGGCGGAAAATGTCGACGAGATTATTGTAGAGCATCTTAATATTTGGGCACGCAAATCTGACCTAAAAGGTTGGCGAGAAATTGTTGAACGTTTCAAAAGCCCCGAGTCCGAAGTTAATATTGGCATTGTGGGAAAATATGTTCACCTGGTAGAAAGCTATAAAAGCATTAACGAAGCGCTGATTCATGCCGGTATTGAACACAATACTAAAATCAAATTTTCTTATATCGATGCTGAACAAATCGAACAAAACAATGCCGATGAGTTATTAAGAAATCTCGACGGCATTTTAGTCCCGGGCGGCTTTGGCGAAAGAGGCACTAAGGGAAAGATTGAAGCGGTTCGTTATGCCCGTGAACATCAGATTCCTTTCTTTGGAATTTGCTTAGGGCTGCAAATTGCCGTGATCGAGTACGCGCGTCACGTAGCCCACTTGCCCAAAGCCACTTCACAGGAATTTGATGCCGATGCCAAAATACAAGTGGTGCATATTATGGACACACAAAAGGATCTGCGCAAAAAAGGCGGCACCATGCGTCTGGGGAAATACCCTTGCGTGTTAAAAAAAGGCAGCCTAGCCCACAAGATTTATGGGCAAGATAAAATCAATGAACGTCATCGTCATCGCTATGAAGTGAATAATGCTTATGTAGAAACTTTAAGCAAAGCCGGCATGACCTTTAGCGGACTTTCTCCCAGTGGCGAACTGGTGGAAATGCTAGAGCTCAAAGACCATCCTTTTTTTATTGCCTGTCAATTTCATCCTGAATTTTTATCAAGACCCCTTGACCCCCATCCTATTTTCTTGGCATTTGTAGAAGCAGCGTTAAAGAAGAGCAAAATACATGAATAAAAATACCGAACAAATTTCCGTTGAAATCAGTAAGTCCAAAAATCACTTTCGTTTTCCAAAATCCAAAACCCGTCCTTTTAATATTGCTGTCGTCGGTGCTACGGGCATGGTGGGCCAAGAGCTCCTGGCTATTTTGCACCAGCGCAGATTTCCCATAGCTTCCATAAAAGCGCTGGCCTCTGAAAATTCTGCCGGCGAAAAAATAGATTTTGGCGATGACGAAATTGTGGTCAGCGAACTAAAACCCGATTCCTTTGCCGGCGTCGAGGTTGCTTTCTTCGCAGTTGATAGCGATCTTGCCAAAACCTATTGCGAGATTGCCGCTAAATCTGGAACTATTTGCATCGATAAATCCAGTGCATATCGCAAAAACACCGAGATTCCTCTCGTGGTTCCTGAAGTAAACCCCGAAGACATTGCCAACTATAAAAAGCACAATATTATTTCCAGCCCTAACTGCACCGCGACACCCTTGATACAAGTCTTGGCGCCTTTGCACAAAAATGCCGGACTCAAACGCGTGGTCATGTCTTCATATCAAGCGGTTTCCGGCGCTGGCCAAAGCGGCATGGAAGAATTAAATAAACAAACGCGCGATCTCTTTAACATGCGCGACATAGAGTCCACAGTTTTTCAAAATCGCATCGCTTTTAACGTCTTGCCTTGTATTCCTGCTGATGCAGATTGGCTAGCTGATGGCAGCACCGATGAAGAAGCCAAAGTGATTGAAGAATCACGTCGTATTTTAGGCTTGCCCCACCTAAAAATGGCCGTAACTTGCGTGCGCGTGCCGGTGTTTAACGGACACAGCGAATCGGTTAATATTGAATTTGAACGCGCCATCAGCCCTGAAGAAGCCAGAGAAATTTTGGTACAAGCGCCCGGGGTTGTGGTCATTGACGACCCCAAAACAAAACTCTACCCAACTCCTGTTGAGGCCTCAGGTGAGGACTTAACTTTGGTGGGACGCATTAGACGGGATACCTCGGTTGCTCACGGCCTGTCACTTTGGCTAACCAGTGACAACTTGCGTACCGGGGCAGCGTTGAATGCTGTGCGCATTGCGGAAATTCTTTGTTCGGAGTATCTCTCGTGAAATCTAAAAATTTAATTATTTATTCTTTGCTATTAGCTTGCTTGGCTTTTACGGGGACAGCCTCGGCGCAGCAGCAAGACAATCAAGCCAAATTGCTTGGAACCATTCAGCAATTTTCAAGGGCCATATGCGAGACTGGTGATTCTATCGCGATTGCTATTAGAGAATCTTATGCAGGAAATACGGTTGCTATTACAAAAAGAAATGCGCGGGATCGAAGCTGTGAAAGTGCGCTTCCTCAAGGTTCGGAATCATTCTCAATAACCAGGAACAGCCTCGAAATAAAAATTGCTTTTCTAGTGGATACTGACGCTTGTGCAACGGCTGGCAGCATAAGTAAAAACACTTATCTATGCCTATATAACGATAAGAAAATAGCGGGTAGAATCGACTATTCCTACGACACAACGCCTGTGAAGGTTACACTCAGCGCCAGCAGCGGAGAATTTGAGCAAGTCACACTAAGCATCAATGACGGCGGAAAAAATATTAACAATTACCAAATATGTTATGGAAAATTGTCTCCAACAGAAACAAACACATACCCGCTTACTTCAATTTCCGAAGCTGACTTTATTAACAATAAAGATTGTTCAACTATTACTCATGAGGGAAAAAATTTACTAGCCAGCTTTTTTGCTACTTCCAGCAGTCTCTCCATCGAAAATATTACCAATACCCAAGTTTATATTTTTAAAGCACGGGCAGTTGATAAAGACAAAAACCCTCTATCGCTATGGAGCAATGTAGCTCAAGCAACGCCATCCAATTCTTATTCTTTTGCAGATCTTTATGATCCTAGCCCCGTCAATTGCAATCAAGGCCTTACTTCTGCCAGTTGTTTGCCCTTGTGGGGATTTTTAGGATTGATCTTTTTGGGCATACGAAGGAAAAAAATTTATTCAGACTCGTCTAAATCTTTATTTATCGTTTTATTTTTAGCAGCATTTCCTGTTTCTGCACATCTTGGTCAACTAAATTTGACAATCAGAGGCACTCCCTATTTACCCAACATAGACGGCAGCCAGACTAAAGCAGGGGCTACGCCTACTCCATATAAATGCGTATTTGGCAAGCCTGACGACGCCGATGTCCCCTTACTGCCACTCATGGGACTTGATTTAGATGTTCACTTAATTGACGACTTTGGCAGCCTGCAAGTAGGCGCCGGCATTGCTTACACTTACGCGTCAGGTCATGCGCTGGCAGCGCGGGATAAATGCACCCAAACAAAAACCGATGTTGGTCTGCACATTTTTCACATCAAACTTCCGCAAGTCACATACATTTTAGACAAATGGATAGAACTTATTCCTTTTGCCCCATATCTAAGAGCAGGCCTAGTAGGTGCGGGCTACGTTACTACTTTTCAAGGAAAACTTGATTCTATAGCTGAAGCCGGCGCCTCAATTGAACCAATACGTTTCAGCTTCGGTTGGGAAGCGGCCGCAGGATTCATGTTTTTACTCGACGTGCTTGATCCAAGAACAGCGGGACAAGCACGAGGCATGGGAACGTTTGAGCACACCTACTTAAAAGCAGAAATTGCTTACGCGCCGATTAATAATTTTGGCCACGGCGGCCCTGATCTTTCTTCGGCGTGGCCCACGAAAAATATCCCCTTGATGTTAAACTTTGGCCTCGTTCTAGAGTTTCCATAAAAAACTAAATCCCCCTACCCCCTTTTGCTAAGGGGGAATTAAATCCTAGAATCGCCGCATGACAAAAGTTTGGTCCGAACAGCAAGTTATTTCAATCATTAAAAGCGTCTTGCAGCCAATCATGGCCAAAGGCGCCCATGATTTACTAGACGACGCTGCCAGCTTGCCACCCTGCCCTAAAGGCCACACCCGTGTGGTGAGTTGCGATGCTTTTCAAGAAGGCACCGATTTTATTATTCACGAACTATCGCCTTTAGAATCTGCCGGGCAGCGCGCTGTCATTCAAAATCTTTCTGACTTAAGTGCTATGGGAGCAAAACCGGTTGGCTTTGTTTGGTCACTAGAAGTTCCTGAAATGTGGCTTACAAAAAATGCCGAGCTAATTCGTCAATTTTGCCAAGGTGTCAGCAAAACTTGCTTGAAAAAAAAACTGCAATTTTATGGCGGGGACTTAAGTTTTAGCCAATCGCGATTTTCTTGCACCATCACTATTTTTGGCGATGTCAAAGGCAAACCCTTAAATCGACGTGGAGCCAAACCTGGCGATGGCATTTATTTAAGCAGGCCGGTAGGAGCCAGTGCTGCGGGGTTAAAAGAGTTATTGGTGGCTGTAAAAAATCCCCCTACCCCTTTTATTAATGGGGGAATTAAAACCCACCTTTATCCAGACGACGAGGGTGTGATTGGGCAAGCACTGGTTGGACTTGCTTCTGCTTGCATGGATATCTCTGACGGACTCAGCCAAGATTTATATAAACTTTGTCAGGCAAGCGGTGTCAGCTCAGTGATTTCTGATCTAAATAAGGCCATTGATCCACGTATCAAAGATTTAGCTGACGCAGAATCACTAACTTTAAGCAGTGGCGAGGAATACGCTTTACTGTTTACCATTCCTAAAGCCAACCGCAAAAAACTTCAGGAAAAATTAAAACTGCGTTCTGTGATTGAAATTGGAGAAATCATATCTTTGCGGCAAAAAAAAAGCCCCCAAGTTTTTTTGAAAAAAAACCAGGAGCTTTGTTTGCTTGAACAATCAGGTTACGATCACTTCTCTTCTTTTTCGCTAGGCCAAGCATTTTTGTAACTGGGTCGTGACCGCAAACGTTCACGCCATGACAATACATGAGGAAAACCATCCATGTCGAGGTCTTTGACGTAATCGAGTAAATCTAAAAGTGGCGTCGCAAAAGTATCAGCAACAGAATAATCCCCTGCCAAGAATGCTCTTCTCGCCAAATGCTTATCAAGCACGTCGATTTGTTGCTCGAAAAGTGTCTGCGCTTCAGTCAATGTTTCGGAATTGGAGCGCCCGGTCTCGCCTTTAGATTCTAACAAAACCGCCCACAATTGTTCAGCGAACCCCGTGGAGATAAAACTAACCCAAGACAAGCTTTGTGCTTTAGAAGAAAGATCATTAAACCCTAGCGAGCTTTTTTCAAAACGTTCTGCCAAAAAAAGCAAAATGGCGGGCGATTCAAAAATGGCTAATTCGCCACCGGGGCGATGCTCGACTAAAGCAGGCAATCGACCAAAAGGACTGCGCTTTAAAAAGGCTGCAGTTCTGGGCTTGTCCAAATCAACTTCACGAGGGGTAAAAGCTACATCGCACTCAGCCAGAGCAATGCGGACGGCAACACAAAAAGGTGAAGCTCGGTATTCATAAAGGGTAAAGGGGGGTGCTTTAGACTGAGCCATTATCGTGCTCCTTGAACAATTTTATTGGTATTTATGCATCAAACAGACGATCATTGCCAGAACTTTTAGTTTCTAACCAACAACTATGTGGGGGTATGCCACGCAAAAGCCATTTTGGAAAGGCTCAAGATTGCTAGAGATCTTTATGCTTTCGTGTATATTGGGCGCCTTAACCGTACTCACCTTGCCATATTTTAAAAAATTTCAGTGCCTCGCCAAGCAAAGTGAAGCACGCATGAAACTAACCAATCTTTATCAAGCTCAAAAGCTATACCATGCCACGCATCAACAATACGCCGACCTGAAAAGCTTGCAAAAACTGGAGATCACACCTATTAAAGGGAAATATTATAGCTTCGAAATAAGTCATACTGCGGAGAAAACATTTTGCATAAAGGCCCTGGGCAAAAAGAAAAATTTTACAACACCTGATTCCTGGTCCATCGATCAAACGGGTACACTTAAACATCTGCAAAACGCATGTCCCAATTAAAAACGCCACTACAGCCCGCCTATCTACACCCCAAAGCCGTTGTGCAAACCTGGCATGTGCCGCCTTTTATGGGCGGTATTCGCGCTGACCAATATTTGGTCTACAAGATTGGACGCTTAAGCCGTACCCGCGCACAAAACTTAATTATCTCTGGCGATTTTAGAAGTGTTGAGGGTAGCCTCAAAGCTTCTCGGCGCTTTTTTGGAGGTGAGGCCGTTCAACTCTGGCGCATGCCGCCCGATGAAGCTCCACTGACGCTCAAAAAAATCGACATACTTTTTGAAAATGACGATTTTGTCGTCATCAATAAACCGACAGATTTGGTCATTCACCCCACGTCCCGTCATCTTTATCAGACGCTTACCCATTGGTTTTTGCAAAAATATCCAGAGAACACGCCGCATCCTTGTCATCGACTCGATCGCGAAACCAGTGGCGTGCTCATTGCGGCGCGCAACAAGAAAACTCAATCGCATCTAAAGACTGCTTTTATGCGCGGTAAAATTGAAAAAACTTATCTGGCCATCGTGCGCGGGAACATGGAAAACCCTCTGCATATTACCTGGCCTTTAGCGCTGCAAGGTGACCGGGGGCTAGTGCGCATTCGCATGATTCATGATGCCGAAAACGGGCTTCTCTGCGAGACCCACGTGAAGCCTTTGCAATACTACCCGGATTCTGACCGAACCTTGGTAGAATGCCACCCCAAAACCGGACGGCAGCACCAAATCAGAGCGCACTTAAGCCTGGAAGGCTTTCCTATCGTGGGCGACAAACTTTATGCCATGGGCGATGAATATTTCGACGCCTTCACCCAAGATAAAGCGATAAAAAGGCCAGATCATCACCGCCATGCCTTGCATGCCCATGCTCTTTCTTTTGAACTCTTTGGCAAAGAGTATACTTTCACCGCGCCCTTGCCCGACGACTTACTGAGTCTGCTGATCCCTAGAAATCTTTCGTAAAAATATTTGAAATAAAATGAACACTTTCGCTGGAACAGTTCTCTAAGTTGTATCTTACTTAAACTTAGGGAAAATTCCGTGCGCAAAAACTTTATTTACTCATTGCTATTCATCACCAGCTTGGCCGGCAGCTTCTCGTACGCGGATATTCCACATAATCCTGGTGGAGACAGTAATCAGGCAGAAGTAGGTCGTGACTGCAAAAATAGCGCCGGAAATGCTGGTGTCTGGGCAGCTGGTGCCAATGGCAAACTTTCTTGCATTATCACCACCAATTTAGCCCCAGCTTCGGGCGGATGCAATAGCCTTGGCTCCGCATCAACCGCATTTGTGTCTTTGTTTTCTTTGAGCTTGGGCTTTACTCTGCTAATTCGATCACGAAGACGCACGAGATAATACGTTGGCCAAGTCCCAAACCATTATTTTTGCAGCAATCGCAGTCCTTGGCGCTTTGCTACTTAGTGTCTGCGCTCCGTTGTTAACCTATAGCACTACCATCGCGCTGTTTGGGATTACCCATGTGCTTTGTGAATTACGCTATGTTGATCAACGTTTCGGGCGCGATATCAAGCAGCGTTTTGCCATGGGACTTGGCACTCTTTTAACGGGCGTGGTAATTTTTCGCCTGCTGGTCATTGCTAAAATCGTTCCCTCTTGGCGCGTGACTACTTTTGAAGTTATTTTGGTTTTTTTTATCGCAGTTTATAGCGCCACCCTTTTGCACGAGAAAAAAGAATCCCCGTGGCTGGCCATTTTAGTGGCGAGCCTCCTTTTAACAGGCTGGCTGATTTCCCCCGCAGGCACCTTATTGATTATGGCTTTTTTACATAATTTAACGCCGATTGGTTTTATCGTCGAAGGCGTACCCGCAAGCTTTAGACAATCTGCGACTTATCTTTGCCTGTTGGTGTTTGTGCTAATGCCGCTGCTGATCTTGAGCGGCTGGCCCCACGTGCTGCTGGAAAACTGGTTGGGCGTTTGGCCAGATGCTTCTTTTTTGGCGACAGGACCTTTAGCCTCACAGCTTGGTGTTTATTTGCCAGTGGCTATTCGCGATACCAGCTGGGCGATTAATGCTTTTAGTGCCGCCAGCTTTGCCCAATGTATGCATTATGTCGCCGTGATTCATGTTTTACCACGGATTCAACAGCGCTTTCAAAAATCAGACACCCAAACAACCTGGTTATCATGGCCAACACCACAGAAGTTTTTGCTGCTAGTCTCCGGTGCCTCGGTTTTATTTTCGCTTAGTTTTTTCTGGGATTTTCAAACTGCTCGTAGTTTTTATGGCATCTTTGCCGCGCTTCATGCTTGGGTAGAAATTCCTCTGCTCATGTTGGCCTTTGCCGCTATAAAATCAAGCGCCAAAGCAAAAGTCCCAACAGCGTCGATACTGTATTCACCAGCAACGAAACCAGCAGCGCTTTAATAATTGGCAAACGAAACAAAAGCCTCAGCAAAACACTTTCCAGTAAGACCACACCGCTCTCCAGCAGCAAAATCCGCGGCCCGTAGGCTATGAAAGAAAACCAACGAGCAGAAGCCATCCATAAAAAAGGATGAGTAATCAATGTGGGCACAGCAGCCCATAGAACACGCTGAAAAAACGTCAGCGATTGCATGAAGCGAGAGCCTTTAAGCAGCAGCAGAATCAGTGGAATTTCAAAAAGCAAAGATAGACACAAAGCAATAAGTTGCAGCATATAGCAAGTCCTCCTGAATCAGGCCGAAGCCTTAACCCCGATACGTGGACAAATATCCCGCACTGGGCACTCCGAACATAAAGGCTGGCGCGCAAAACAAATGCGCCGGCCATGCCAAATAAAAGTATGGTGCGCTTCAAGCAAGCGATCTTGAGGCAAAAGTGCGGTTAAATCTTTTTCGATTTTGGACGGGTCGGTTTGCTTGGTTAAACCTGCTCTTTGAGCAATACGCATCACATGAGTATCGACGGCAATGGCTGGTACACCAAAAGCATTGGCAATAATAACCGCCGCAGACTTAGCCCCCACCCCTGGAATGCTTTCCAAATCCTCGCGAGCTTTGGGGAGCTGGCCATGAAAACGTTCCATGACTATTTGTCCTGCTTTAACTAAATTTTTCGCCTTATTGCGAAATAAGCCTAAAGTTTTAATGTAAGGTTCAACCTCTTCAAATTTAGCCAAGGCAAATGCTTGTGCAGTAGGAAACCTTGCGAACAATGCCGGGGTCACCTTGTTCACCGCCACATCTGTAGTTTGGGCCGATAAACAAACTGCCACCAAAAGCGTCCAAGGATCTCCCACATGATAGTGCAGTTCTATTTTGGCCCCAGGAAAACGCTTGCTCAAAGCATCCAGAATCGCAAGGGCTTCTATTTTTATCGTAGCGCTGACCATGTCTTCGTATGCCTCACCCAATAACCATCATGCTCCCCTTTTAACCCAAGCGATCTGAGAGTCAAACTGATAAGCATTGCCTGCGCCACAAACAATACACACATACTGATGCAACTCCATGCCGCCCAAGCGTAAATCAGGATTGCTGTCACCCCAAAAGCGCGCATTCATGCCTTCGCGAATGATATATTTTCGCTCCATATACCCGCTGCAACGCAGGCAAACGCTCTTAGGTCGTATTTTGTAAGCCAACTTTTCTTCGGTATCGATCGTCATGTCTGTTTTATGCAGCTAGAGCCCGCATTGGCTGACAGTTTGACAATTATTTGACTCCGGATGCCGGCTCATGCTACAGTCAACATATGACTATGTATTGCCCCATATGCAGCTGTGAATATCAAAATTCTGTAGCGATTTGCCCCGATGATGGTGGTCTCTTAAGCCATCATCGGCCACCCACCAATGTCACCCCATTAACGGTTGATATTTATGCTGCAGCCGGGGAAATAGAAGCTGAACGCATTGTGTCTTTTTTGCGAGACGAAAGTATTGAAGCCACCCGCACGCAAAGCCAAATATCCCAGTTTCCCTCAATAAGCGACAATCGCTTTATAATTTCAGTTTCCACTTTGTCTAAAGAAAAAGCACTACTCCTGCTTGCCCGTGCCCGGCATGATGGAATTATTACGACCTCGGGTATATTTTTGTAATTGGCATTGCCGGGTTAAGCATGTAGAAGAAACTGTATACACCCATCAGGTACAGTGCCATGGTTTCCCAAAATAGACCTAAAAATTTTCTACAGCAAGGTCAAAAAAAGAACAACACCCGCTGGTTTTTAATAGGCAGCGTGGCTGTCACGGCAGCACTCTACGTAATTCCCTTCGGGCGCATGATTGCCTACCCGCTTATTTTATTGTCGACACTGGTCCACGAAATGGGACACGGCCTATCTGCTCTTGCCGTTGGCGCACATTTCAAAGCTTTTCATATGTGGTCCGATGGCTCAGGTGTTGCCTATATCGATGGGCAGACCAATCGCGTCGGTCATGCTATCATTGCCGCTGGCGGCTTAGTCGGGCCGGCCGTAGCCGCATCGCTTTGTTTTATTGTGGCCAAGAAAGATGCCTTGGCCCGTATTTTCCTCACTATTTTAGGCGCTTCGCTTATAATCTGCGAGTTTCTTTTCGTCAGAAACATGTTTGGCTGGATATTTGTCGGCGTCCTGGCTGCTGCCTTTTTATGGCTAGCACAACAAAAACGCGCGTGGCTCGCGCAAACGTCTTTGGTTTTTGTGGCTTTACAGCTGAGTTTAAGCGTCTTTTCTCGGATGGACTATTTATTTATGGCCACCGCCCAAACCGCTCAAGGCAGAATGCCCTCTGACGTTTCACAAATTGCCGATGCTCTGTTTTTACCCTACTGGGTTTGGGGCGGAGTCTGTGCTTTTTTCTCTCTCGCGGTTCTCTTCTTGGGAATGCGCTCTTACGTTCGAAAATAAATCTGCATGTTTCATATTGGCCCTCATCGCATTGACCCTCCCTTTTTACTCGCACCCATGGCCGGAGTCAGCGAAATGCCTTTTCGCGTCATGGCTTTTGAATTTGGAGCGGGACTAGCCACCACTGAATTAATTTCGGCCAAAGGACTCTTTCATCGCAATAAACGCACTGAGCAGTATCTTGCTTTCAACAGCGAAGTAGAACGACCTTACTCGCTGCAACTTTTTGGAGGCGATGAAGCGGCCATGGCGCAAGCTGCCGTTTTAGCCGTCGAGGCTGGCGCGCAAATCATTGACATCAACATGGGTTGCCCCGTGAAAAAAGTCACGCAAACCGGTGCAGGATCAGCTTTGCTTTGCGATCCCAAACGAGCCGCTGCTTTAATTGTCGCCATGCGCAAATCCGTCCAAGACTCTGTTCCAATTACTGCCAAAATTCGCACGGGCTGGGACGAGCATCACATCAATTGCGTCGAAATGGGCAAGGCCTTACAAGACGCGGGCTGCGCAGCCCTGGCCATGCATGCCCGTTCACGCGCACAAGGCTATAGCGGAAAAGCCAACTGGGATTTGATTGGCGAGCTCAAATCAGCCCTGCAAATTCCCGTGATTGGCAACGGCGATGTCGTCAGTGCTGAGGATGCTTATTTAATGCAACAACAAACTGGTTGCGACGGTGTCATGATTGGCCGAGGCGCTTTGGGAAATCCTTGGATTTTCCGCGAGCTCAAAACCGGAAAGAAATATACCCCTTCGTTAACAGAACGCAAAGATTTAGTGCTAAGACATCTTCGTGAACATATCCGCTTTCACACGAACTTAGACGAAGCCAGAAGCGATGTGCAGCAACGCGCCGTTCGCTCTTTCCGCACCCATTTAGTTTGGTATAGCCGCGGCTTAAAAGATGCCTCGTTCTTTCGTGAACGCGTCATGCATCTGGATACCCTAGCCTCAGTCGAGCAAGCGCTCCATGATTTTTTTGAGACAACCCATGTTGATATCAGAAAAAGCCTGCCGGAAACAGAATCAGACGAAATTGATTATCGGCAAGCTTTTGGCTGAGATTGCGATATTAGCGCCCTCTTGTCCCCGGTCAGTATTGATTTACGCTCGTGCCTCTTTACCTTTTGGTTTCATATGAATCTCACTTTATTTTGGTCCATTTTCATTCTCTTTGGCGGTTCTTATTTTACCGTCGCCATGCTTGCCTCTCGTCGCATTGCTACTACTGACGACTACTTTTTAGCCGGCAGACAATTAGGAATTTTCTCCATAACTTTCACCCTAATTGCCAGTCAACTGGGCGCAGGAATGATGCTGGGAACTACAGATGAAGCCTTTCACTATGGAATCTATGGCCTTTTATACAATCTAGGAATCTGCCTAGGCTTTCTTTTACTGGGGCTTGGCTTTGCCGCTAAGCTTAGACAATTTAATATTTCTACCACCGCAGAGTTGTTCCAACTCAAGTACGATTCAATTCTTTTGCGCCGCTTGGCTTCCATATTATCGGTCATCACCCTGGGCGGAATTTTAGCCGGGCAAATCTTAGCTTCTAGAAAATTAATTGGCACCTTTACCACAGACCACAATTGGCTTTTGACTCTTTTTTGGCTCGCGGTTATTTTTTATACCATGTTTGGCGGTTTAAAAGCCGCCGTTGCGACGGATATTTTCCAATTTTTTCTTATCCTAGCGGTTTTTGGTGCCACCGGTGCCTTCATCTGGTCTGGACAAAAGAGTTATCCCATCTCATCACTGCACGATGTAGCGACACTGCAGTCACAATATTTTGCTTTGGAAAATATGTCGTGGTCTAAAATGACCGGTTTTTTGCTAATGCCCATCTGTTTTTCGTTGATTGAACAGGATTTAGCACAACGTTTTTTCTCGGCAAAAACTAAAAAAATTGCTGTTCTTTCTGCGCTGCTCGCCGGTATTTTTATCCTTTGCTTTTCCTTTGTCCCCCTCTTTTTGGGCATGCAAGCTAAAATTTTGAACTTAAGTCTCGGCTACAAAGCAAGCGTGCTGCTCAGCAGCGTACAATTTCTTGCGGGCGACGTTTTGCTGGTCTTTGTAATCTGCGCACTTGTCGCCGCCATTGGCTCAACCGCAGACTCACTGCTTTGTGCCATCGGCTCCAATATTGTTTACGATTTTAACTTGAGCACAGCTCAGCATGCTGCCTATCCATACGGCATACTTATCTCCCGCACCGTCACTTTTGTGGCCGGGGTTAGCGCATTATGCGCCGCTTATTTCTTTGACAGCATCCTTGGTATCATCATCCAAAGCTACGAAATTTCTGTCAGTTGTCTGTTTATCCCGCTTTTGTTTTGTTACCTGAAGAAAAAGGTTTACAAAGAAGCAGCAGTGGCTGCATTTGCCTGCGGTCTTTTTGGTTTTATTGCTTTTCGTCTTTTCCCCATTTCCATGCCCAGGGAAATCGCCACTTTAATCCTCTCGTTAACCGGTTACATCGCGGGGCATCTTTGGGCTAAAATGCTGGCCAAGCAAAAAGTTTAAGAGGGTTTTTCCATGAGCCAAAAATTGAAATCGAAAAATAATCTTATTACCATTCGTGATTCTGTTCATGGTTCTATCTCTGTCACGTCACTTGAATTGGAACTAATCGAGCAGCCTGCATTTCAGCGACTACGCAATATTAAGCAATTAGCATTCACCGATCTGGCCTTTCCTGGCGCCACACACTCTCGCTATAGTCATAGCATTGGTGCAATGCATCTGGCCACGCGCGTATTTGACAACTTATTTGCCAACATAGATCTGCCTCATGATGTACAAATGCGTTTCAGGCAAACAGTTCGTCTCGCCATGCTGCTTCATGATATCGGCCATTCGCCATTATCACATACCACTGAAATGATGATGCCGCAGGTTATGAATCTGGACCTCAAAAGTTACCAATTTGGAAAGCAAGAAAGACAAGCAACCCACGAAGATTACACTTTAAAGCTCATCACCGACTCCAGCTTTTCGCATAAAATTCTCCAACTGTTTGGCGACGATGGTGTCACATTAAGCAATATTGCCGAGCTCATTAATGACAAAGTTACCGGTAATGGTTTTATACACCAAGACATTAATTACGCGCCAGCTTTGCGGCAAATTGTAACCTCAGAATGCGACGCTGATCGCATGGATTATTTGCAGCGAGATAGTTTTTATTGCGGGGTCAATTACGGAAAATTTGATACGGACTGGTTAATTGACAACATCGTCCCTGTTGAACAAAACAACAGTGTATACCTAGGCATTAAAAGCCGTGCCATCTTTAGTTTCGAAGATTTTTTACTGTCTCGTTATCATATGTTTGCCAGCGTTTACTTACACTACACACCAGTAATTTTTGAAAAATTATTGCAGAAATATATGCGTGAAGAAAGCAGCGAATTTTCGCTACCTTCGGATATCGAACAATATATCACTCAAGACGATCTCGATATTTGGCAGGCACTCAGACAAAGCAAAAATCCTTGGGCGCGCCGAATCGTCGAGAGAAAACCTTACTTTTTATTATATGAATGCCATCTTGAAACCTCGCCAGAAAAAAGAGAAATCGACAAGGAAGCACTTTACCAATATTTGCTTGATGAGAAAATTGACTGCATCCAAACCAGGTCCAAAAGCATTTTGTCTAAATATGTTGGACAAGGAACAAACCCGCTTTACGTGGTCACTAAGACCAATCAAATTATTTTACTAGGAGACTACACTACTCTTTATACGCGCTACAAAAACCCAGCGGTTTTCCATCGTATCTATGTCGCACCAGAGCAAAAAGATCAGGCACTAAATATACTGGCAACGTTTATTGATGAAAGGAGTGCAGATGGCACCAAAACATCCTAAGAAACCCCCAGTTTTAAATGAAAATCCCGATGATGAGTTATTAGACTTTGATGACGCTGATCTAATTATCGATATGAATGAACAGGCTCTAGTCAAACGCCCGGCCATGCAATTAGCAGACGCCCAGGGTGAGTGGATGCTGCCTGAGGACGCAGATTACACCAGCATTGATGACGACGCTGAGACACTTAAGCAGTCAAGTGAAGACACCAATGTTTCCAGTGATTTGTACGGCGCCTTTGTGCGCGAAGCCACACGCATTCCTCGTATTTCAGAAGAGGAAGAACATGCCCTGGGAACCAGAGTGCGTGATTTTAACGATGATAAAGCTGCTAAAAAATTAGTACTGCACAACATGCGTCTCGCCATTAAAATGGCCCATCAATACCGACGTTCATGGACTAATTTAATGGACTTAGTTCAAGAAGCTTCGGCCGGCATAACTATTGCCGCCAAACGCTGGAATCCCGATATGGGAACACGTTTTGGAACTTATGCAGCCTATTGGATTCGCGCACAGCTCACTAAATTCCTGATGACTAACTCTCGATTAATTCATACTGGCAATACCCGCGCCGGACGCAAAGTTTATTTTTCTTTGCCGCAAATTAGAAGGAGCTTGCTGGCACAGGGAAAAGAGCCGACTGCCCAATTGATTGCGCAAGAAACCGGCGAAGACCCTAAAGAAATTGCGCTTATTTTATCGCGCCTAGAAGGACGCGAAGCAAGTTTGTCGGCACCACTTGGCGGCGACACTGCCAATACTTTACAAGACACCATTTTGTCCACTGGATACAATCCAGAAGAACAAACTTCACGCCAACAGGTTCAGCAAACCATCCAAAAAATTGTTATTCGTTTTCAAAAAAATTTGATCAATGAACGTGATATTGCAATTTGGAATGAACATTTAATTTCAAATAATCCCATAAGCCTCGTCGAACTTGGGTCCCGTTACGGTGTTTCCAAGCAACGTATGGGGCAGCTGGCCACGCGTTTAAAACGTTTATTTAGACGACACGTCATTGATGAGCTTGGACCAAACACACAATTATCTTGGCTGTTTGACGAATAATAATGCTATGATGCACGCACGGGGACTTCAAAAATCATGATTTTGTTTCGTATTATTTTATATTTTTCTTTACTGACAACTTCGGCAATTACGCTGCTCACGAGGCCATATTTACTAGAGCAAGTCCGCCTGGGGGATTTGCACCCTTGGTGGCTTTTGTGTGGGCCCATTCTTTTTGCTATCTTTTTTGTCATCTATATCATCGATGAATTTTATAAAGCCAACACCTCAACGCAGAAATCTAAAGTTCCTTTTCTGTCTCTCATTTTTGGTTTTACCATTTTGCTTTTTTTATTGCCCAGCACCTTTCGTGAATATCGAACACGCAAGACGCCTAAAATTACCTCTCCCGCTTTTTTAAAAGATCTACTTTCCTCTAAAGATGCACGCGTCAGAAGCTTAGTCATGCTCGCTAGTTCCTGCGTGCTTCACGATAACAATGATTGGACAAATTGGATAGAAACCGGGCTGTCGGACAAAGATCCGATGGTGCAAGAGGCCGCTAAATTTGCATTAGAGAAGCGGATTGGCATACACTTTCCAAGCGACGTAAGCATTGAAGATGCCAAAAATATGTTAGAGAATTGGAATGTATCCTTTTTTGCAGAAAAAAAGAGTTTAAAGTGAAAAGTATAAAAAACCTTTTTGTTATTATTCCTGCCGTCATTGTGCTTACCGCAATTGTCGGATTTCTTATAACCTTTCCCTCGGCTCCCCAAAGTGCCTATGCGCGAATATTTATTGATTTAGGCGTTTTGATTGCGTTGCTTGCTGCATGCATGACCATCCCTAAGCCTACTGAACTGCGCACCGAAGGCATTGTAGATGCATTGCGTGATTTGGCTCGCGGACGATATGAAACGCGTTTAAACAGCGCGGATTTTGCTGAACTAAACCCGATCGCAGAAGGCTTTAACGAATTAGCTGGCAGCTTATCAGATAGCGGCGATCCCAACATCAACCGTCTCCGTTATCAGTATATCCGCAAGCAAGAGCCCGTGCCCACTGCCGAACGCGTCTTCGACCAGCAACATAGCCATCACCCAGAGTTAGGCCACGTTAAAGCTGTTACCCACGCCATGGAAATGCCCAGAGCCCACGAAGAATTATCGATGG
This sequence comes from Myxococcales bacterium, assembly GCA_947445025.1. Lineage (GTDB taxonomy): Bacteria > Myxococcota > UBA727 > UBA727 > JABDBI01 > JAHFEG01. The sequence continues at coordinate 1,931 of CANFCB010000005.1, read as the reverse complement.
TACCCACCCCCTCATTCTCAGACAATTCACAAATCCCTGAGTTCTCTTCTTTTATATCAGAGTCTACCAGCAGCGATATGGCTTCAGCCCAAAATGCTACCCAGGAACCTGAGGCACCCAAAGGTGAACTCGAAGAATTGTACGAACATTTCTGTCATGCCCATCATCAACAAAATAAAGAACCCATCGATTTTGAAGAATTCCAAGCAACCATTGAAAAAGCCCGCGAAGATTTATTAGAAGCGCATCACTGTCGCGGTGTTCGCTTTGAAATCGTCATGGAAAACAACGAAGTCGCCTTAAGGCCAAGGCTTATTCGATAGTTTTCATACCGCCCATGTAAGGCCACAACACTTTGGGAATTGCCACAGTGCCATCTGCTTGCTGGTGGTTTTCTAAAATGGCCACAAACACGCGTCCCAAAGGCAACCCAGATCCATTCAGTGTCACCAGAGGCTCAGCTCTGGTTTTATCGCCAGCGTGTTTTGCTTCTGGTCGATAGCGAATCTGAGCACGTCTGGCTTGGAATGTCCCAAAAACACTGCAAGAACTGACTTCTCGATAGCTATTTTGCGCAGGTAACCACACTTCTAAATCATAAGTTTTCTCGGCGCAAAAACCAGTATCCCCTGAGCATTTTAAGATCATGCGATAAGGCAACTCGAGCTCGGTTAGCATGTCGCCCGCCCTTTTAACCATGGCATCTAATTCGGCGTCTGCTTGCTCTGGCGTCGTAAAACGCACCATTTCCACTTTTTCAAATTGATGTTGCCGGATTAAACCACGGGTATCTTTGCCAGCAGCTCCAGCTTCGGCGCGAAAACAAGCAGAATAGGCACAAAATCGCAGAGGCAATTCCTTTTCATCTAGAATTTCGCCAGCGAGGTAATTAGTCACGGGAACTTCTGCAGTGGGAATTAAATAAAGCGGCTCTCCTGAAAGTCCAGAAACCTGAAAGGTATCTTCTTTCAGGTTCGGCAATTGACCAGTTCCAATCATGGCTTGTTCACGGACTAAATATGGCGGTGTTAATTCGATATCGCCACGGCTAGTATGGAAATCGATAAAATACTGCATCAAGGCACGGTTTAATCGGCTCCCTGCCCCACGTAAAAAAGCGAACCTGGCACCAGAGATTTTAGCAGCACGGGCTATGTCAATAATCCCCAGCGCCTGCCCAATATCTACATGATCACGCACAGCAAAATCAAAATTTTTGGGCGTGCCAAATTTGGCCACCTCTAAATTAGCATCTTCATCTACACCCAAGGGGACTTCATCGCGCAAAATATTAGGAATTGTTAATGCCAAAGCTTCCAGATTTGCTTCAACGGAACGAAGCTGTGCTTCTTTTTCCTTAATATTTGAACTTAAAACTTTCAGCTCAGATCGCATCTGTTCGATTTCTTCAGTTGTGGCTTTAGCCAGTGCCTTACTGGCGGTGTTGCGTCGCTCTTGATCGACTTGCGCAGAAACAATCAAGGCTTTTCGTTCTTTCATTAAGTGTAGAACCTCGCCAAGGCCTACCACCTCACCTCTGCGGCGCAATTTTTGTTCCAGAGCTTCCGGGTCTTTTTCAAACGCTTTTAAATCAAGCACGACGATTAGTCCTTTTTTAAAATCCCAAATTTACAAAGCAAACAGAATGGATCAAACACCATCGCATATGACATCATTTACTAGGAATTCTCAATATGTTGTTTTCACTCCAACTGTATAAATTAATAAACGTTCACGCCGTTTTGTATCTGGATTTAGTCCCCCTTGGACAGAATGGGTATGGGAATTTTTACGACAGGCTTTGGCTCTAATTCCACCTTAGACAGAATGGGTATGGGAATTTTTACGACAGGCTTTGGCTCTAATTCCCCCTTAGAAAAAGGGGGTAGGGGGATTTTCTCATCGACACCGTCACTCTTAAAAACAAACTT